>JAYUUH010000379.1:0-10921 GCA_043754745.1 Lysobacter sp. | reverse complement strand
CGCGCTGGCGATTGGTGCGCGTGGACATGCGCGGCAACCGCACGCTGCTGCATGAAGACAGCCGACGCATCACCGGCTATGCGCTCGACCCGCAGGGCCGTCTCGCCTTCGTACAGCGTGTCGAAGGGCTGGTGCTGACGATCCAGCGCGTCGAAGCCGGCGGCCGATTGCGCGAGGTCGCGCGCTGTGCGCAGATGCGACGCTGCACGCCGCTGGTCACCGGCGCAGACGGCCGCGATCTGATCCTGCGCGGGAATTTTGGCGAAGCCGGTGGCCCGGAGCTGCATCGCCTGATGCGCCTCGGCGCCGACGGCCGCCTGCGCGTGCTGCATGCCGACCCGCACGGCGAGGCCGATCTGGATATGTTGGCCTTCGATCCGCTGACCCGGCAGCCGCTGATCGCGGCCTATCGCAGCACCGTCGCGTCGAATCACGGCCTCGATGCGGAGACGCAGCGGCATCTGCGGCGTCTTGAAGTTCTGCTGCCGCAGCGGAACTTGCGCATCGACATCGGTCGCGGACCGGGCGCGCGCTGGTTGATCGAAACGCGCGCCGGACACCAGCAGGGCAGCCGCTGGCATCTGTACGATCCCGATGCCGGCAGCGTGGTCGCGCTGTTCGACGACCGGCCGCGCGATGCACGCAGCCAGCGTCCGGTCAAGCGCATCGACGAATCCCATCTGGCGCGCAAGCTTCCGGTCCGTTGGCGCGCATCCGACGGCATGCTTCTGCATGGTTTCGTCTACCTGCCGCCCGGGCGCGCGGCGGCCACGCGACCGCTGGTGGTGGTGCCGCATGGCGGCCCATGGAATCACTGGCGGCCCGAATACAACGGCATCAGCCAGTTCCTCGCCAATCGCGGCTATGCGGTGTTCGAGCCGAACTTCCGCGGCTCGACCGGTCACGGTCGCGCCTATACCTTCGCCGCGAACGGCGACTTCGGCAACGGCCGCGTGCAGCAGGACATCGTCGATGGCACCCGCTTCCTGCTCGCGTCGGGCATCGGCGATGCGCAGCGCGTGGGCATTGTCGGCGCATCGTTCGGCGGGTATTCGTCACTGCTCGGCGTTACCTTCCAGCCGGAATTGTTCAAGGTCGGCGTCGCCTTCGTGCCACCGCCGGATTTCGCGTGGACACTGCGCTGGCTGCTGCGGAATCCGGAGTCGCTGGAGTTCGGCAACGTCGTGCCGATGACCGACTGGTTGCGGATGCTGTCGCTGGACATCGACGACAGGGCGCACATGGCGAAACTGCATGCGCAGTCGCCGCTGGCGAATACCGCGCGGATGCATCGACCGCTGCTGCTGGTGGCCGGAGGCGAAGACCGCCGCGTCGGCATCGCCGGCGTGATCGAATATGCAGCAAGGCTCAAACTCGCGAACAAGGACGTGAGCCTGCTGGTGGATGCCGGTGCCGGGCACGCCAACCGCGAACCGATCGCCCGCGAAGCCAATGTCTATCTGATGGAAGCGATGCTGCATCGCCATCTCGGCGGCACCGCGCCGGCCGCGCCGGATCCGGCATTGCGCGATTATCTCCGCGAAAATCTTCGCCTGTGCCATCGTGATCTGCAAGCAGTCTGCGGGAAAGACCGGGATGCGGAAGCGCGCTGACGGGGGGTCAGCGCCCGGGTTCCCGTGCCGGCGGATCGGGATGCGCGATGTCCGCGCCGATACCGGCACCGATGTCGAAGCGCATTCGTTCGCCGTCCCTATCGATGCGCTCTGCGCGGACATAATGCCGTTCGATCACGCACTGCAGCGACAGCGATGCGTCGACTGGCTCGTCCCACAGCTGCAGCCGATACCCGCGCGCCACCAGCCAGCGCAACAAGGCCTGCAGCCGCGCGTCGTCGGCGGGGACTTCCAGATCGATATCGGCGGGTGGTCGCGCATCGCCGCCGGGGTCCGCATGCTGCCAAGGAGCGAAGCCGCCATGCACGCGGAACGCGAAACCCGCGCCGCGCAGCGCCTGCAATTCGCTGCGGCCGCGTTCGATGTCGATGCGCGGACGCGCTTTCCGGTAGACCAGTGCGTATTCGTGGCTGCGATCGGTACGCGCCGGGTCCGACGCCACGGCGTCGTCCGTCGCCGGCTGCGCGGCCGGTCGCGGCGGATAGCACAGCACGCGTTCCTCGCAGGCGACGAACAGACTGCCGAGTACCCGCGCCAACTCCCATGCGATCGGCTGCATCCGGCCGTTCAATGTCACGTTCTCGACCATCGCGATGCAGTAACCGCCTTCGGGCAAAGCCGCGCGCACCGCGTGGAATATGTCGCGAAGACTCTCGAGGTAAGCACTGAAGTTCGATGCCGCATACAGCTGACCGGTGTCGACGTTCGCATCCGCCGGCCAGCGGCAGCCGAAATACGGAACACTGGTCAGGCACAGGGCGATCGGTTGCGGAATCGCACAGCGCGGCAGCGCGCCCGTAAACACCGGATCGGAAATGCCGTGCCGCGCCAATCGTTCCCGGGCCAGGATCGCGCGTCCGGCATCGATCTCCATGCCCAGGCCGCGCCGGCTTTCCAGGGCTGCCGCAAGCAGGGTCGTGCCGAAGCCGCAGAAAGGATCGAAGACCGTATCGCCCGGTTGCGAGAAGCGGCGGACGAACGGCCGCATCTGTTCGACCCGACCGTAATCGCGGCCGCCGAACGCATCGCGGACGCGCAGATCCTCGGGAAGCCGATGGTCCGGCGCATCTTCGTCGACCATCCACCAACTACGGTCGGCCATGGCCTGCATCCCACAGCACATCGCGATCCGGCGACCAGCCCGCGCACAGGCGACCGTTCGCATGGAACACGAGTTTGTAGATGTCGCCCGATGCGTGGCGTTCGTGCATCGCGGTGTAGTCGGACGACTCGAACACGACATCCATGCCGGACGAATGGCGGAGGCGAAGATTCCAGAAGTAATAGCCTTCGGTGATCTGCGTGGGCGTCAGGTCCGACCATAGCGGCGATGCCATGCACGCTTCGATGAGCGATTCGATGGAGACCCGATTCGTTTCGATGTAGCGACGGCTTCCGGTATCGCGATAGCCGTCGCCGAGCCGCGAGAACTCGCGGAAGATCACCGTCCCGGCGCCGTGGCGCGCGGCCCATCGCAGATGGGTCTGGACATCGTCGGCATCGGCGATCCCGCCGTGTTGCACGATGCAGACCCAGCGCGTCGGCAGCCGGCGCGCGAGTGCGCGTGCGACCTGCTCGAAGCGATGGTTGCCGGCGATCGGCTCCTGCGCGCGGAAACGCATGATCCGCTGGTTCGCGGTTTCGTCGTGGTGATGACGCGACAGTTCCAGCCACGACAGGCCGAACGCCGACAGCGCATCGATCAGGCGTTCTCCGACCTCGTGGGCGAATCCGGCGCCGTTGCTGTAGAGCACCCGCTCATCGACCGGAACGCCCTCGTGCGAGGCGGTATCGAGCGTGTCCAGCATGCGCAGGAACCAGTCCGGATCGTCGGTCGATTCCAGTCCCGAGAGCGAATACGACAGCGGCAGACCGCGCAGCTGCGATAGCGCATCCCGCAGCGTCGCGAAGTAATCCACACCGGGGCGCAGCGTGTCGGCTGATGCGCCACCGACATGCGTCCGCAGGGTTTCGGAGCAGAACCGGCATCGCGCCGAGCACGGCCGCGCCGAGGCGTAGGGCGTGAACGTGACGGGTTGTGCGACCCGCCACATGCGGTCGCCGATGGCGTGATCGCGCCATCGCGAGGCGTCGTGGAGCGAAGGTACGCGACGCCACAGCGACGGCGGCGATCCGCGCAGGCGCGACAGCACCGGCGACGCGGCGCCCGGCATCAGCGCCGCCGGAGGTTCCGTCGATGACGGATGGGTCGCCATGGTTCAGAGCCTCGCCGCATCGGCCCGCGCGCGGATCTCTTCCAGGGTCCAGTCGTGGATCAAGCGGCCGTTCTCCCATACCGTGACCATCGCGTCGTCGAAGCCCAGCGGCTTCTCCACTTCAGCCAGCGATGCGGCTTCCGGCGGCACCGGCGCGGTGTGGAAGCTGCCGTATTCGCGATGCTGCAGCAGGGTCATGCGTCCGCGCTTGCTCTGTTTGCCCTTGTCGGTGACCGGATCCTTGAAGACGTCGATCCAGCGGCCGTCGACGCGCGCGGCCGAGCACTTCAGCGCGAATTTCTGGGTGTCGCGATTGAGCTGCTGCAGCAGCGCGCCGCCCATGCCGAAGGAGACATTGTCGGTGGCGTAACCGGCGCTGGTCACGCGTTCGAGGATCGCGCGGATGCTGGTGGGATTGATGCCGTCGCCCTGGATCACGCGGACGTGGTTCAGCACTTTGTAGCCCTTGCTGTTGACGGTGTGGCCGAAGGCTTCGTCGGCCAGTTCGATGCACTGGTGCACCACTGCGACCGGATCGCCCGAGTCCGGGCGGATCACCACGGTGGCGCCGGAGCGGATGACCTCGTCTTTCAGGGTCTTGCCCCAGTGCTCGCGGATCGCGTGATAGATGTCGTAGCTGTCCGACACCACCGCGACGATCGCGCCGGGTTTGGCGAACTGCGTCAGCATGTTGCGGTAGGCGTCGACTTCGCGGTCGCGGCCCCAACTGGTGATGGTGCTGTGCTCGGCGGCGGGGATCGAGAACCCAGCCATCGGCGCGTGGTAATAGGCCTTCGCCGCGAGCAGCCCGGACACCGTGTCGGTGCCGAGGAAATTGACCAGGTTCGCGCAGCCGCCGAGCGCCGCAGATTCTGCGCTGGAGACGCCGCGCGCGCCGAAGTCGTGCAGCTTGAACGGCAGCAGCGCGTCGCCGTTGTCGCTGGTGCGTTCGAGGAACTGGCGGATGGTCTGTTTCACGTGCCAGCTGATCGTGGCCACCGTCACCGGGTACCACAGCCGGAGCAGCAGGGTTTCGATGTACGACGGCACCCAGTAGGCCTGCGGGTCGGTCGATTCGATGGTCACCAGCGCCTGATGGGTCGGCACCACCATGCCCTCGGGCACCGCGCGGATGCGCAGCGGCAAATGGCCGCCCAGGCGATCGACGATATCGCGCCAGCCGGCCTCGTTGAACGGTTCGCCGTGCGCGGCGAACAGGTCGCGCGCTTCGTCGATGTCGGCGTGGGTCACCGGTTTGGCGAGATATTCCTTGAGGATCGCCTGCAGCCCGAAGAACACGGTGCGGTCGTACACGCCGCCGCGCGATTCGATGTAGAAGAACGCCGCGTCGGTGCCGGGCGGATATTGCAGCCAATGGCTGGCCTTGTAACTGTCGGTGTTGAGCAGCAGGTTTTCGAGGATACGCATGACGGAAGCTCCTTCGCGTCGGGGAAAAACCGGCGGTCTATCCGCCGGATGGTATGGTCGCGATCAACCGCGACCGAGAAAGAATTCGAGGATGTGCAGATGGTCCTCGTACAATTGCGGACCCATCTCCAGGGCTTCGCTTACCGGCACCCAGCGCGCCTTGTCGGCATCGTCGCCGCCGCGCACGTCGGGCAGTTCGCCGTTCGGAAATTCGAAGTGGAAGGCGTGGGTGATGGTGCGGCCGCGCAGGCTGCGATCGGGATGATCGAAGACGTGCTGATGCTTCAGCGAACCTTTCAGCACCGGCGTCGGCAGCTTGAGTCGGGTTTCCTCGCGCAGTTCACGCAGGCAGGACGCGAAGATGCTTTCGTCGCGGCCGACGAATCCGCCCGGCAGCGCCCACAGGCCCTTGCCGGGCTCGGCGCGGCGACGCACCAGTAGCACGTGGCCGGAATGCACCACCACCGCGTCGGTGGTGACGAAGGTCGGCGGATACGGCGCGTCCGCCCAGGCCGCGCGGTATTTCTCGATGAAGTGATACTCGGCAACCAGTTGCTGGAACACCGGCGAGTTCTTGCGGAAGGCGTCGAGCATGTCGAATACAGGACCCGGCACGTTCGCGCGGATCAGCATCAGCCCACCGTGACTGTCGAGCCGGTTGGCTTCGAACAGATAGCGGCGCAATTCGGTGGCCGACAGGGTTTCGGTCTGACGCACGTCGACCAGCGGCCACTGCGGGAATTCGCGCAGGTAATAGCTGGAGGCGTCCTTGTCCTGGCCGATCAGGCCGATCCTCGCGCTGGCGTGACCGCCGTCGGCGCGCACAGCATCGGCCACGGAACGCTGCACCGCCGCGATCCACTGGCTTTCGTTGTAGAGGTGATCGTGCAGCGGACGGATCAGCAGACGGTCGGCGGCGTCCGCGAGCGAACTCTGGATCATCACCGCGCGTTCGGCGACGGTCCACGGGTTCTTGATGGTCCGGGGGGTGTCGGCGGAGCCGACCAGCACGATGAGTTTTCGCGCGCGGCCCAGCGCGTGGCGGGCGACGGCGGCGTGGCCGTTGTGGAACGGCTCGAATCGGCCGATGAACACGAGATAGTCGAGAGCATGCTGGTCGAAAGCACGTTCCGGCTCGACCGCCGGCAGTGACGCTTGGTGTTCCATGAGGCTCCCTCACGGTGGGTTGGGTCGGCCGCGGGTCTCTCCCTTGGCCTGAGGAAAATGCTACGCCGACCGTTGGCCAAGTCAAGCGCCGCCGTCGCGCATCCGCGTCGACGGCGTAGTCTTATTTCAGGATGCGTATTTCGGCATGCTCATTTGAGCGTGCGCTCGAACAACTCGTGGATCCGCCGGTATTCGTCGTACCACGCGTCCGGATGGGTGAAGCTGTGGCGTTCCAGCGGGTAACTCGCCAGTTCCCACTTGTCCTTGCGCAGCTCGATGAGCTTCTGCGCCAGCATCACCGAATCCTTGTAGAACACGTTGTCGTCGATCATGCCGTGGCAGATCAGCAGATGATCCTTCAGGCCGGCGGCCAGTTCGATCGGCGACGAGCGTTTGTATGCCTCCGGATCGAGTTCGGGCGTGTTGAGGATGTTGCTGGTGTATTCGTGGTTGTATTGCGACCAGTCGGTGACCGGACGCAGCGCGGCGCCGGCCTTGAACACCCCCGGCTGCTTGAACAGCGCCATGAACGCCATGAAGCCGCCGTAGCTGCCGCCGTAGATGCCGACGCGATCGCGATCGCCCTGTTTATCGGCGACCATCCAGTCGATGCCGTCGAGGTAATCGTGCAGTTCGGGTTCGCCCATGTGCCGGTAGATCGCGGTGCGCCAGTCGCGGCCGTAGCCTTCGGATGCGCGGAAATCCAGGTCCAGCACGATGTAACCCTGCTGCACCAGCAGGTTGTGGAACATCTGTTCGCGGAAGTAATTCGGATACTTGTCGCTGACGTTCTGCAGATAGCCGGCGCCGTGGACGAACAGCACGACGGGATAGCGTTTTCCGGGCTCGCGCGTTTTCGGGCCGTAGTATTTGCCCCAGATCGTGCCGGCGCCGTGCTTCGAAGGCACTTGTACGTATTCCGGCTCCAGCCAGTCGTGGGCCTGGAATTCCGCGGTGCGCGTGTCGGTGAGTTCGCGCGCGTCGCTGCCATCGGCGTCCACCACCGCGAGCTGCGGCGGCAGATAGCTGTCGGAATGGCGCACCAGCAGTTTGCCGCCATCGGGCGAGACGCTGAAATCCTCGACGCCGTCCAGCGCGGTGAGCTCGCGCACCGCGCCGCCGGCCACCGGCACGTCGCAGACTTCGTAATCGCCCGGCCATGCGCGGTTGCACAGGAACCAGAAGCGTGTGCCGTCCGCGGACAGCGCCGGCGACGACGCTTCCCAGCGACCCGACGTCAGCGCGCGCGGCTTGCCGCCGTCGTTGAGATAGAGATGCGAATAGCCGCTTTCCTCCGACAGGTACCACAGGGTCCTGCCGTCGGGCAGCCAGCCGAATTCGTTGTAGGTCCAGTTGATCCATGCGGCATCGGTGAGACGATGGCGCGACTGCAGCTTCGCGCCCGCGAGGTCCACGGTTGCGATCCAGCGATCCTTGTTGTCCACCGCGCGGACCAGCACCGCCACGTTGCGGCCGTCGTCGCTCCAGTGGATGGCCGGACCGGTGCCGTCGCCGTCGGTTTCGATCCGCACCGGGCGATTGCCCTTCAGCGGATCCTGTTTCGCCGCCTTGCGCAGCGCCGCCAGCGGATCTTCGCCGATGCCCGGCAGCGCGTCGTATTTCAGTTCGCTGGCTTTCGCATTGGCGATATCGACCAGCCACAGCGCATGCGGCACCGGCGCGCCGCGACCGACGCGGGTGCGCACTTCCTCGAATTCCTCGTAGCCCGATTCGGTGACGTACTTCGGCATCTTGCCGCCCTGGCCGGGCTCCGCACCTTTGGCGGTGGCGACGACCAGCAGCCAGCGGCCGTCGGGCGACAGCGCGCTGTCGGCGATCTCGACGTTCTTGCCCAGATACGCCGGCGCCGGCGCGCGGCTGGCGTCGGCGAGGCGCCACGCCTGTTCCTGCAGGCGCGCAGCTTCGCGGCGGTCGCGATCGTTCTTCAGGGTGTCGATCAGGCGCAGCTGGCGGTCGCGCAGATCGTCGGCGACCGGCGCTTTGCCGGGATCGTCGGCGGCCTGTACGTTCGCGGCCTGCACGACGCCGTTGGTCGCGGTCCAGCGGAACCAGTCGTTCCCGGCGCGCCACACCAGCGCACCGTCGCGGCCCCACTGCGGGCGGGCGTCCTGCACCTCGGTGCGCGTGAGCTGGGTCAGGGCGCCATTGCGCAGATCGCGGATGAAGATGTCGCCGCTGCGCGCGAAGGCCATGCGCGTGCGGGTGGCGTCGAACACTGGATTGGCGGCATCCAGCCCGCTGCGCGCGGCATCGTCGATGCGCTTGGGCGTACCGCCGCCGACCGGTACCTGCCACAGGTCGCGGATCGTCGCGCCGTCGCGTTTGCGCTGGTACAGCGCGCGGCTGCCGTCCCACGACCACCACGCCTGTTCTATCCCATTTCCGATCCAGTCGGGGTCGGCCATGATCCGGTCCATCGTCAGCGCCTGGGCAGGCTGTGCGACAGCAGGCAACGCGGTGGCCAGCAGTGCGCCGGAGGACAGCAGGCAGGCAGCCAGTATGCGTCCTGACCGCAGGCCCCCGGGCCGCATGTCGCCGGCAAGCGCGGAAGGACGGAGCGAAGCGCGTGAACGGAAGATCATGGCGGTCGTCGTTGAACGGAGTCGACGAAGCTTACTGCCTGCCCCGGCGGGTCGCAGCGGGCCGATGGTCACGGAATCCGGGCGCATGTGGCAGCCACGTATCGCCGCTGCGGCGGCGGGCCTTGGAAGATGACCGGGGCATGGCCGGCCGTCGCGTGAGCACCCGCCGGGGCCTGGTCGATGCGTGATCGGCGTTTCTCGGCGGCCGGTCGACGGCGAGCCGGTTCGCACCTGGGTGGCGATGAGCGTCATCGATGAGCGTCATCCCGATCCCGGCTTCATCGGGGATGGGACCAGCCTTTCCCGGCTTCGCATGAGGAAGCCACGCAGTCCCCGCATGCGAGGAAGCGAGAGTGGCTGCCCTAGCCGCAAACCGTGCTTTGGCGCACAATTCGCCGGGAATCCCCACGATATCCGGCAGTTGGGCGATACTTGGATGCATCCGCCACAAGTCAAGCGCGCAAGTGTTTGATTTGACAGGGGCGGGTTTCGAAAGAAGCCCGTGGCGCCGAGTTCCCCGCATCCGCTTACGGCGGATGCGCCGGTCCGTTCATCCTGTGATCCGAGGCACCCGTTGCGGCCATGCAAGCGTACGTCTACAAGAGCCAACGGAAGGCCGACACTTATCTCTATCTGGCCACGCGCGACGATTTCGAGTGCCTGCCCGAACCCCTCCGCGCCCAGCTCGGGCCGCTGCAGTTCGTTCTGGAAGTCGCCCTGACCCCGGAGCGCAAGCTGGCCCGGGTCGATCCCGCTGTGGTGCGCGCCAATCTGGGCACACAGGGCTTCCACGTGCAGTTTCCGCCGACCATGCTCGATCCGATGACCGAAGACTGGGGCACGGATGCCTGAGCACGACGTCCTCAACACCGCGCCGCGCCGGATGGCCTTCGGCCCGGTGCCGCTGCTCGCGGGACTGGCGCTGACCGCGCTGGCGGGCGTCGGCGGTGCCTTGGTCGGCGGTTCGTCCGGCGCCGCGCTGGCCGCCATCGGCGGTCTGTTCGCCCAACCGGCGTTCGCGCTGGCCGCCCGCGGCGGCCGGTTCGTGCTGCGCGACGCTGCGCGCGATGCGCTGCCGATCGCCGTCCTGTGGGTGCTGGCGATGCTGCCGTTCGCGGTGCTGATCGCCTGGCCGCTGTCGGCCCTGATCCAGGGCCATACGCTCGGCGCCGCGGTCGCGGTGAGCGCGGTCGTCGGCGGCGCATTGATCGGGCTGTGGCGCACCTGGCCGCTGTGGCGCTGGCTGGAAAGCGAGGGCGGCGCGCTTCGCGACCACTGGCGTGCGCTGGTCGACACCGATACCCACGACTGGCGCGGCCTCGGCGCGGCGCTGCTGCTGGCCTCGCCGCTGGCCGGCACGCTGCTGCTGGCGTGGCCGGACCTGATGTCGTCCAGCGCGCGTTGGCTGCTGACCGCCGCCTGCGCGCTGGCTTGGCCGCTGGCGCACCGCAGGCTGCTGCGGATGCCGGCGCCGTCCGCGCTCAGCGCCGACGCGCTGCTGCAGGAAGCGCTCGCCGAGGAAGACGCCGATGCGGCCGGCGACGATGGCGTCGGGTTGAGCGGCATGGAGCTCGACGCCGCGCTGTACGCCGTCGCCCGCCAGGGCCGTGTCGAACGCGCGCTGACGCTGCTGGAATCCGGCGCCAACCCGCACGCGCCGCCGCCGGCCGACGCCCGCGACCAGCGCAGCCTGACGATGCTGGCGGCGGTGCTGCCGGACCTGCGCCTGTTGAGAAGTCTCATCGGCCACGGCATCGACCTCAACGCCACCCACGCCGGGATGACCGCGCTGATCGCCGCCACCCGCGACAGCTGGCACGGCCGCCCGGAAGCGGTGATGACCCTGCTGACCAACGGCGCCGACCCGCGCATC
>JAYUUH010000378.1:0-3614 GCA_043754745.1 Lysobacter sp. | reverse complement strand
GCCCGCTGGCCGCCTCCCGGTTTAAACTAACTTCTGCAAGGCCCCGACGCAAGTCGGGGCCTTTTTTTTCGCATCGAGAAAACGCTTTCACGCGTTTCTGTCGTTCGCAATGCACGACGCATGTTGAATATATCGGATCGATGCGACGCCGGCGAGTCGCGGCTGCTGCGAAGGAGTTCTGTGATCGGGGTGGCATCGATGACCGGACAGGATCTTGAATGCGTGCAGAATGCCTTGTTTGCAAGCGTTTCTGGCGATTCCATGAACGCATCGACTTGCGTTGGCCTTTCGTTTCGATGCGAAAAACTGGATACGCAAGCGCATGTCGCGTGCGCTATCGGCATCGCATCGCGCATCGCGGCGATGTTGCGTTGCAGCTTGATCGGGTTGTGGAACTCGCATAAGTTCCGTCGGCGGATTCAGGGGGATTCACCGCGTCGGCGTCAGCAGGGAAGGAAGGCTGCACCGCCTTGTCGTCAGGCTCGAATAAATAAAGCGCATCAGCGCAACAAGAGCCTGTGTGGTCCATATCCGCGAATCGCGCGCCGGCTTCGTCGACGCGCACACCAAAACCACCTGCCATGACCATCATTCATTAAAGGAACCACCGTGAATCGTCGAGTCTCTTTGCTTTCTGCAGCTATTGGTGCATCTCTCGTCCTCGCCGCCATGCCCGCGTTCTCCGCCGACCTCCGGGCAGCGAAGAGCCCCATCCAGGGTCAATACATCGTCGTGCTGAAAGAGGGCGCGGCCAGCCTCGCCGGCGAGCGCAGCAGCGCCGCCCGCGTGTCCAGCGTCGCCCGCGACATGGCCGGCAAGCACCGCGCCAAAGTCGTCCGTACCTTCGATCGCGCCCTCCGCGGTTTCGTGGCCCAGGCCGACGACGCCGCACTCGCCAGGCTGCTGGCCGATCCGAAGGTCGCCTACGTCGAAGAAGACGGCATCGTCTCGATCAACGCCACCCAGGCCGGCGCCACCTGGGGCATCGATCGCGTCGATCAGCGCGACCTGCCGCTGAGCGGCTCCTACACCTACGACACCACCGCTTCGGGCGTGCACGCCTACATCATCGACACCGGCGTGCTGCTCAGCCACACGCAGTTCAGCGGTCGCGTGGGCAACGGCTACGATGCCGTCACCAGCGGCGGCGACGCCAACGACTGCAACGGCCACGGCACGCACGTCGCCGGCACCGTCGGCGGCACCACCTACGGCGTCGCCAAGGGTGCCACTATCCATCCGGTCCGCGTGCTCGGCTGCACCGGTTCGGGTACCAACTCGGGCGTGATCGCCGGCATCGACTGGGTGGCGCAGAATCGCGTGCTCCCGGCGGTCGCCAACATGAGCCTGGGCGGAGGCGCTTCGCAGGCCACCGACGATGCGATCGCACGTCTGACCAATGCCGGCGTCACGGTGGTGGTCGCGGCCGGCAACAGCAACGACAACGCCTGCAATTATTCGCCGGCACGCGCACCTTCGGCCATCACCGTCGGTTCGACCACCAGCACCGACGCGCGTTCGTCGTTCTCCAGCTTCGGCACCTGCCTCGACATCTTTGCCCCGGGTTCGTCGATCCTTTCGGCTTGGTACACCGGCACCTCCGCGACCAACACCATCAGCGGCACCTCGATGGCGTCGCCGCACGTTGCGGGCGTCGCCGCGCTGTATCTGGCGAACAACCCGAGCGCCACCCCGTCCCAGGTCACTACGGCGATCATCAACAACTCGACGCCGAACAAGGTGACCAGCCCCGGTACCGGTTCGCCGAACCGTCTGCTTTACTCGCTGTTCGGCGGCACACTCCGCCGCCGACCGGTCAGACCTACACCAACACCAGCGATTACAACATCGCGGACAACGCGACCGTCAACAGCCCGATCACGGTTTCCGGTCGTACCGGCAGCGGTTCGGCCACGACCCCGGTCGCGGTCAACATCGTCCATACCTACATCGGCGATCTCAAAGTCGATCTGGTCGCGCCGGACGGCAGCGTGTATGTGCTGCACAATCGCACCGGCGGCAGCGCCGACAACATCGTGCAGACCTACACGGTCAACCTGTCTTCGGAAGCGCTGAACGGCACGTGGAATCTCCGCGTGAACGACAACGCCAACCAGGACACGGGTTACATCAACAGCTGGAGCGTCACGTTCTGATAGGCCAACGCGATCCGTCGTGATGTCGAAGAAACCCCGGCGCAAGCCGGGGTTTCTTTTTTCGCATCCCATGCGGCCGGAGAAGGTTGCGATGCTGCTGCTGCGATGCGGCTTGATCGCATTCCCGTGCACGCATACGGTACGACGGCATCGCGTCGCCGGCCGATGGACAAGACCCGACGTCGCAGCGCCTGCCGTCGCAGGCATTGAAGTCGCAGGGGCTGAAGTCGCGCTGCGAAACATGCGATGCTTGGGTAGCGCTGCCAAGCGCAGGTCGAAAAGGAACGATCCCCGGTCGATACGGACCGAGAAGCAAGGACGATGGGCGGGACAGGCCATCATGTTTTCAGGGGGAAACCAAGGAGCCGTCATCGCGGGCGATCTGCGAGTGCGGCGAACGACACGATCGACACGATCCGCCGAGACGATCGAGGCGGAAACAAAGGAGAAAGACAATGAAATCAGGAAGCAGTCTGTTCGCAGTCTTCATCGGGGCCGGCATGTTGGCGGCGCCCGCATTCGCGCAGTCCGGCGACCACACCTATGCCCAGAGCCGGCATGCCCAGAGCCAGCATGCGCAAATGCAGCACGCGCAGGAGCACGCCGATGCAGCGTTGGCGTCGATGCGTCTGGAGCACGATCCCGATGCGCCCGTGCATGTGGTGATGGCGAGGAAGAGTTATGACGGCATGCGCGATCTTGTCGGCCATGGCGCGGCCGCGGCCGATGGGCTGGGCACGCCGCTGATGGTCTCCGAGATCAAGGCGCACATGCTCAGCCGACTCGCCGAACGCATCCACCAGCGCGAGCAGCGCTGCGGTGGATTCTTCGCGTTCGCGACCCGCGAGGAGGCGGATGCGTTCATCGCTTCGGATCGTTCGGCGCAGGCGATGCGCCGCAATGCGCTGCTCGCCGCCTACACCATCGACAGTCAGGCCACGGTCACGCCTTGGTTGTCGCAGGTCCAGCATGCAAACATCTACAACACGATCAACACGCTGTCGACGTACCAGAACCGCTACTACACCAGCACCACCGGGCGTACGTCGGCGGAATGGATCCGCAACACCTGGCAGGGGCTCGCCGGCAGCCGTACCGACGTCACCTCGGAATTGTCGACGTGCGCCACCTGTTCGACCCAGCCGTCGGTCATCCTGACCATCCGCGGCGTCGAACTGCCGAACGAGATCGTGGTCCTCGGCGCGCACCTGGATTCGATCAACGGCAGCGGCGGCGGCAGCACCACCCAGCGCGCACCGGGCGCGGACGACGACGCTTCCGGCATCGCAACGCTCACCGAAGTGCTGCGGATCGCGATGGCCAACGGCTGGAAGCCCAAGCGCACCGTGAAGTTCATGGGTTACGCCGCCGAGGAAGTGGGCCTGCGCGGTTCCAATGCCATCGCGCAGGCGCACAAGGCCGCGGCCGCGAATGTGGTCGCGGTGCTGCAGATGGACA
>JAYUUH010000377.1:0-3625 GCA_043754745.1 Lysobacter sp. | reverse complement strand
CAGATGTCGTCGTTGCGCGGCCCATGCATTTCGGGATAACGCTCGCGCAGCGCCTGGATGATGCCGCGGGTGTCGTCCACCGACAGCGTGGTCTGGGTGGTGTAGGCCAGATTGGCGGGCTGGGTGACCTCCAGCCGCGCCACGTCGTCGATGTCCTCGACCAGATAGATGCGGCCGGTGCCGGCTTCGGAGAGCCACTGGCCCATGGTGCCTTCGACCTCGGGATGCCCGGCGTGACCGATCAGCACCACGTCGCGCCCGGCGCGGCAGTGGCGGGCCACTTCCAGGTGCACCTTGGTCACCAGCGGACAGGTCGCATCGAACACCTTCAGGCCGCGGCGGGTGGCCTCGGCGCGCACCGCCTGCGAGACGCCATGGGCGCTGAAGATGACGGTGGCGTTGTCGGGCACCTCGTCCAGTTCCTCCACGAATACCGCGCCGCGCTGGCGCAGGTCTTCGACCACGAAACGGTTGTGCACCACCTCGTGGCGGACGTAGATCGGGGCGCCGAGGGTCTCGATGGCGCGTTTGACGATCTCGATGGCGCGGTCGACGCCGGCGCAGAAACCGCGGGGATTGGCGAGGATGATTTCCATGCCGGGATTATCCCCCTTCCGTCGGGGTCTTGCCGCGGCCGCTGAACACGCCAAAGACCACCAGGGCGATGGCGCCGCCGACGATGGCCGAGTCGGCGATGTTGAACGACGGGTAGTAATAGACCTCTTTCCAGTGCCACTGGATGAAATCGACGACGTGGCCGTGCAGCAGCCGGTCGATCAGGTTGCCCAGCGCCCCGCCGATCACCAGCGAGAACGGCAGCGCCTCGCGCCAGTGGCCGCGCGCAGTGCGCGAGAGCCAGTAGGTCAACAGGCCACTGATGCCGATCGCCAGCACGGCGAAGAAATATTTCTGCCAGCCGCCGGCATCGGCGAGGAAACTGAACGCGGCGCCGGGGTTGTAAGTGCGGTACCAGTTCCAGTAACCCTCGATCACGGTCACCGGCTGGAACTCGGGCAGGCTGGTCAGCACCCAGTGCTTGGACCACTGGTCGAGGCCGATCACCACCGCGGACAGCAGCAGCCAGATCAGTGCGTTGGGTTTGGGGGCTTGGGTCATACCGACATTCTGCTCTTGTAGAGCGGGCTTCAGCCCGCTGGATGTTGCGCGGCGCGGATCAGCGGCCTGAAGGCCGCTCTACCGATCAAAACCAATGGCGCTCTTCGCCCGGACCGTCGACGTTGCTCACGCAGCGGCCGCAGATCTCGGGGTGCTCGGGATGGGAGCCGACATCTTCGCGGTGATGCCAGCAGCGGATACATTTGGGCTTAGCGCTGACTCGTGCCGAAATACGAGCACCACTATCGCCAATTTCTTGAACAGTGCTTGGTCCCATGTAAACGCTGTCCACCTCGTCACCGACCAACGCTTGGAGTTCTGGAGACAGATTTACGTCAAAGTTCTTGCGGTGGTGAACGAACACGTCACCGCTGATGAAAAAGAAACGCAGTTCATCAGCTAATGGCGACAGCCAGACAAAGTCTTCTGCACTGCATTGGATGGCAATTTCGGCATCCAGCGCAGCACCGATCTCGCCGCTGGCGCGCATCGGCTCCAGCGTCTTCGCGACCTGTTCCCGCAGCGCGAGCAGGCGATCAAAGCGCTGGCCGTCGAGTACAACATGCTTCGACGCCGCGCCCTTCGACGCCGCATCGTCCAACACCGGATCCACCGTCAGCGGCGCCAAGCCGTCGTACCACGTCGCGAACAACACGTTCTCTTCACGCTCGCCCGGCAGGTGCTGCCACATTTCGTCGGCGGTGAAGCTGAGGATGGGCGCGACCCAGCGCACGAAGGCTTCGCTGATCCGGTACATCGCGCTTTGCGCGCTGCGGCGGCCGCGCGAATCCTCGCGCATCGTGTACAGGCGGTCCTTGGTCACGTCGAGATACAGCGACCCCAGATCGACGCTGCAGAAGTTGATCAGCGCCTGCACGATCTCAGCGAAGTTGTAGCGGGTGTAGGCGTTGGCGATCTGGTGCTGCAGCGCGTCGGCGCGATGCACGATCCAGCGGTCCAGCGCCAGCATGTCTTCGTGCGCGAGCAGATGCACGGCCGGGTCGAAGCCGTGCAGGTTGCCAAGCAAGAAACGCGCGGTGTTGCGCAGGCGGCGGTAGGCATCGGCGTTGCGCTTGAGGATCTCCTGCGACAGCGACATCTCGTTGGTGTAGTCGGCGGACGCGATCCACAGGCGCAGGATGTCGGCGCCGAGCGTCTTCATGATGTCCTGCGGTTCGATGCCGTTGCCCAGCGACTTCGACATCTTGCGGCCGTGTTCGTCGACCGTGAACCCGTGGGTGAGGCACTGCCGGTACGGTGCGGCTTTGTCGATGGCGACGCCGGTCAGCAGCGCGCTCTGGAACCAGCCGCGATGCTGGTCGGAGCCTTCCAGATACAGGTCGGCCGGCTTGCGCAGCCCATCCTCCGGCCGCTGCGCGAGCACACAGTCGTGGGTGACGCCGGAGTCGAACCACACGTCGAGGATGTCGGTGACCTTGTCGTAATCCGCGGCAAGTTCGCCGAGGAGCTCGGCGGCATCGAGTGCGTACCATGCATCGACACCCTCGCGCTCGACGCGCTCGGCGACCTGGCGCATCAGCGACGGCGAATTGGGATGCGGCTCGCCGGTCTCGCGATGTACGAACAGCGCGATCGGTACGCCCCAGGTGCGCTGACGCGAGATCGTCCAGTCCGGGCGGCCTTCGATCATGCCGGCGATGCGCGCCTGGCCCCAGCCGGGGAACCATTCGACCTGTTTGATCGCGTCCAGCGCATCGGCGCACAGATTCGCCTGGGTCATCGAGATGAACCACTGCGGCGTGGCGCGGAACGCCACCGGCTTGTGGTGGCGCCAGCAGTGCGGATAGCTGTGGTTGATGTCGTGATGCGCGAGCAGCGCGCCGATGCCGCGCAGCGCCTCGACGATGACGTCGTTGGCCTTCCAGATATGCAGGCTGGCTAGCACGATGTCGCCGAGCGGCGGCGTCGACGGCAGATACACGCCGCGACCGTCGACGGGATTCAACTGCGCAGCGGTGTACTGTTCGATCAGCCCGTATTTCAGGCCGACCGCGAAGTCTTCCTGGCCGTGGCCGGGCGCGGTGTGGACGGCGCCAGTACCGTCTTCGGCGGACACGTGATCGCCGAGGATCAGCGGAATATCGCGTTCCGCATAAAACGGATGCGCGAGGACGATACCTTCGAGCGCGGCGCCTTGCGCGCGACCGAGCAGCGTCGCCTCTTCGATGCCGTAACGCTTCGTCGCCTTCGCCACCAAAGCTTCGGCGAGCACCAGCAGCTGGCGCTTGCCGTTACGCGTCGGGCCTTCGACCAGCGCGTAGTCCAGGTCCGGGCCAAGCGACACCGCCAGCGAGGCCGGCAGCGTCCACGGCGTGGTGGTCCAGATCGGCACCGCGACCGCGGTGTCGCCGTCGATGTCGACGCCGAACTTCGCCGCTAGCGCATGCGGGTCGCGCGCGGCGTAAGCCACGTCCACCGCCGGCGACTGTTTGTTCTCGTATTCAATCTCGGCCTCGGCCAGCGCCGAGCCGCAGTCGAAGCACCAGTT
>JAYUUH010000376.1:0-11001 GCA_043754745.1 Lysobacter sp. | reverse complement strand
AGCGGCCGGCGGCGTGGTCGTAATGGCGGCAGGCCACCGGCTTGCCGTCCATCAATGCCAGCGCGTCGTCGTTGAAGCGCTGCAGATCGTTCGCCCGCGGGTTCAGATGGGTGAGGCCTTTCCACATCGGCGCGAAGCGATCCCAGACGTGATAATCGTCGCCGGACAAATGCACGACCGTGTGCTGGCCGAAAATGGCGGTGAGCGCGTGGCTCAGGGTGTCCTTGCCCGCGCCGGAGTCGCCGGCGATGCCGATCGTCACCGGCTTCTGCGCGATCCGGAAGTAATCGTTGCGCGCGACGCGTTCGCGCAGCATCTGCACGATCAGCACCAGGCCGGTCGCCACCACCATCGTCATCCACAGCGACAGCAGATGCGGCGACAGCTGCGCCGACACGTTCGCGATCGCGCTCTGCGGATACCAGCCGAGCGGCGGCACGCCAGCGCCGGGCGAGATCACCAGATGCAGTGCGATGACCAGCGTCGAGAGCAGCCCCGTGAGCAGCATCGCGCTGCGGTCGCCCTGCAACTGATGCGCGACCAGGAACGGGACCAGCCACAGATACCAGCCGGGCGGCGCCGGGGTGGTGAGCACCACGAGGAAGAACGACAGCCCGGTGACCGCGATCAGCAGGTCGAAACTCATCCGCCGCAGTCGCCACACGCCGTAGGCCGCCAGCAGGTAAAGCGTGGGCGTGAGGTACAGCTGCAGCGATTCGCCCAGCGGCAGCGCGAAATCGAAGATGCGTCCCGATTCGCTGGTCCCCAGCACCATCGTGCGGATGCCCGGCGATGCCAGCCACAGCAACTGCGGCAGGAAGCCCGCGGCGAGCCCGCCGGCGAAGGGCTTGAGCAACGAGCGCAGGCGCTTGTTGCGCCACAGGTAGATGCCCACGAACGGCACCGCGAGCAGCATGCTGAACTTGGCCGCGAGCGCGAAGCCCAGGGCCAGGCCGCTTGCGGTGGCGCGGTACTGGCGCAGCAGCACCAGGCTGAGCAGCAGCAGCGCCACCGGCACGATATCGGTCTGACCGTTCCAATAGGTCACGAACAGCACGATTGGCGACCACCAGTACAGCCACAGCAGTTTGCGCGGGTCGCGCGGAAACAGGCGATACAGCAGCGACAGTGCGCCGAAGTCGGCCAGCAGCAGGCTGATGCGGAAACCGATGCCGGTGAAGATGTTCTGGCCGGTGATCGCGTCGAGCAGCCAGCCCGGCAGCGCGCTGGGCAGGTGCGCCAGCAGCATCATCGGGCCATAGGGATAGGCCAGGGGCGTGCCGCCCGCATCGAGATAATCCGTCCATGGGTCCAAGGACGGTTGTGCGATCGCGTGTTCGAGGAACGGGACGAACCATTCGTGCTGGATCTGCGGTACCAGGGCGACGACCAGCACCAGCCTCAACATCAGGCCCATGCGGAAGACCGGATCCCGCCACAGCGGTTTGAGCGTCACCGCCACAGTGCGGTCTCCTTGGTGCAGACCGCGTCGGCGGCGATGCCGCGCTCCGCGAGGAGCGAGCGCAGTGCGGGAATCTCCGTCGCCGCGTCTCGTCCCTGCAGTTCGGGGGAAACCAGGCACAGCTTGAAACCGGCCGTCTGCAAGCGCGCGGCCTGTTCGCCGTCGAGCGGGAAGCGGGTGAAGCAGTCGACCCACACCCAGCGCACCTGGCCCGCCAGCGACAGCGCGGTGTCGATCGATTCGAACTCGGACACCCGCACCGCACAGCGCGATTCGCCGCGCCGCGCGCTGCGGAACAGGAACGGGAACGACTGGTCGAGGAAGAAATAATCCTCGATGCCGTGCGCCTGCATCAGCGCGATCAGCCGGTCTTCGAGTCCTTCTTCCTTGACGTTGAGGATCAGCACGCCGTGGCGGTATTCCGCGAGCCAGGCTTCGAAGTCCTCGCCGTCCACGAACGGATCGTGATGGATGACCAGGCGCTGGCCGTAGCTGCGGATATCCACTTCCACGCCGAATTCGACCGCGGTTTCGCGCAGTTGCTCGATGGTGTTGCGACGGTGCCGGACGATGATCATGCGGTGCGTGCCAGATCCTTGCTTGTCAAATCCTTGCGCAACCGGAGGCTGTAATCGACGGTGCGGCGGATGAAGCGCAGTTTCGCCTGCCAGTTGACGTTCCAGTGCGAACTGCCGTGCGCGCGTTCGCCGAAGCGCACCGGGAAGCGCGCCACGGTCAGGCCACGGTGCAGCGCTTGGTAATACGCGAACAGATCGAGCGAAAAATCGTGCGGCGGTTCGCGCCAAGCGGCGAAAAACGCACGCGGGAACAATGTCGGCTGCGCGTTGATGTCCCACATGCGGCGGCGCATCAGCAGCGTCTCGAACATCGACATGCCTACGGTGAAGACCACGTCCGCGAATGGCCGTCCGTGCCGGTGGCCTTTTACGAACAGGGCATCGGGCTGTTTCGAGGCTTCGAAGATCTCCAGCGCGCGCAGGGCGTCGGCCGGGTCGGTCTGCATATCGGCATGGGTCCAGCCGATAATGTCGCCGGTCGCGGCCGACAGCCCGGAAAGGATGCCAAAGCCGTAGCCCTGGTTCTGTTCGACGCGGACGCTGCGGATGCGCGGAGATCCGGCCAGCAGCGCGGCCAGCACCGCCGGGGAGTCGTCGGTCGAACCGTTGTCGACCAGGATCGCTTCGATGTCGTCGCGCACGAAGGTTTCGCGCAGGCGCGCCACCAGCAGCGGCAGATTCTTCGCTTCGTTGTAGCAGGGGATGACCAGACTCAGCCGCATCGTCGGTTCACCCGGCTTCGGTCTTGCGCAGGACCACCGAACGGCCCATCGCGAAGATAGACGGCATCAGCTTGACCAGCATGCCGTCGAGGCCGTCGATCGCGCGCAGCGCGAAACGTGGCAGTTCGACGGTTTTCGCGCGTACGACCACGCCGCCGGAAGCGAGAAAGATGAAGCATTCGTTGAGCGTGTTTTTTTCGATCCGGAACCCGGGGATGCGTCGCTCGAATTCGGCGCTGTCGGTAAACAGCAGTTCCGGGATGGCGCAGTTCGCCGACCACGGATCGCGCGGGTCGTTGGCCACGATCCCGGGATCGAACACGTCGATGTCGTAGGACCAGCCTTCGTGACGCATCGCGCGCAGCGCCGCCTTCAGCGCGAAGCAGGTGTTGAGTTCCTGGATCAGCACCAGGCCGCCCGGCGCGAGCATCCGATGCACGCTGGCGAAGAATTTCGCGGGGCTGGGCAGGTGGTGGATCATGTGGCTGAAGATCGCCACATCGACCGAACCGGGCGGGAAGGGCGGGTCCATCGCGTCGGCCACGACGTCGGTCCACTCGCGCGGTTCGACGTCGGTGATGATGAAGCCATCGTGTTTGATGAATTCCTTGCTCAGCCCCGATCCGGCGCCGAACTCGACGATGCGCTGCCCCGGCTTCAGGTGCGCGTTCATCCAGTCGTAGCGCTTGTACAGCAGGTATTCGAGATTGCGCGGACGGTGTTCGAGGAAGAACGCGCGGGCACGGGCGACATCGCCTTCGTGCTGGAAGCGGTTTTCCTCATGGGTCGGGAAGTAGGTGCTGGGCAGGAACATGGTCTTCAATCGATTCCGTGATCGTTGTATGCGTGTCCGGTCGGACCGGACATCATGCGGGAAGCGGGCTCGCGGCGCGGGCTGCGGCGGCGTCTGCTGCGGATGTCCTGCGCGAACAGCGACTGTCCAGTTCGAGCCGGTAGGGATGCGAGGGCCAGCGGTCGAAACAGCGCTGCCAGTATTCGAAGGTGCGCAGGTCGACCGGCGTGCCCCAGCACAGATAGTGTTCGATGTCGAAGATCCGCACGCGCAGTCCGAGCGCGATTGCGTCTTCGATGCAACTGTCGACGTAGAACTCGCCGTTGATCCGGCCGTCGCGCGCGATCATCGCCTGCGCAGCGGCCACGAAATCGCCGGCGCGCTTGAAGGTGAAGGTGCCGACCACGATCGGATCGCGCGCGGGGTCGGCCAGCGGCGTCTTCACCGACACGCCGCGGACGATGCCGCCGGTTTCGTCGACCCAGCCGTAGTGCGTCGGCCGCCGCAGCGCGCCCGGATAACCGCGCGCGACCCAAACCAGTACATCGGCGGTGTCGTCCGCGAGCGCCGCCTGCAGCGCGTCGGCGTCGTAGATCGCGCCGTTGTCGCAGGCGCCGATGGTCAGCGGCGCCGCTGTATCGATATCCTCCATGCCGAGCAGGCAGGTGCGCGCCTGGCCATCGGTCACCTGGTCCAGTTCTACCATGGCGCAGCCGGGGAAATTCGCACGCAGGGTCGCTTCCACGTCGCCGATTCCGGGCAGGTCGCGACGCAGCACGAACACATGCCGTTCAGCATCGGGCAGATCGCGCGTCGCCTGTACGACCATCGGCGCGCCGGAAACGGGAATCAGCGGTTTCGGCAGCGCATGCCCGGCATCCGCGAAACGCGAGCCCAGTCCGGCCATCGGCACCATCGTCGCGCCGCGCTGCGCCACTGCGCGGCGCGGGCGCGCAGGATCGGCCAGCGCGCGGAACGCATTCGACCATGCGCGATATTCGGTGAGATCTTCCGGCGTGCCCCACTGCATGAAATGTTCGAGTTCGAATACCGCCACGCGGCGCCCGTCCTCCAGCAGCGGACGATAGGCGAGGCTGACGTAATACTCCTTGCACAGCGCGAGATCGGGGCGCGCGATGCAGCGCTCGAACGCGTCGCGCATCAGTGCGCCCGTGGCGAAGTAATACGTTCCGCTGGACGCGTGTTCGCGCATCGGATCGTCGGTGTAGGGCTGCTTTTCCTGGATCGCGAGGATGCGCTCGCCTTCGGTCCGCACGTAGGCGTAGTTGATCGAACCCATCATGTGCGGATGGAAACCGGTGTAGCAGGGAATCGCGCCGTCCCAGCCGCGGCCGTCCCCACTGTCCTGGGCAACCATCCGCTTGAACGCGGGGTAATCCCACACGCAGGTGAAATCGCAGTAGTTGACGATGGTCGGTTTCGACGGATCGATATGCTCGATCGCCTGCAGCACGGCATTGACCGGGCCGAGTTTATGCGGCGCGATGCCGACGATGCGGCCGGTGGGGCAATAGCGCCGCAACTGCTCCGCCATCGCGAATTGCGGATCGTCGAGATGATCCTGATTGCATACGAACAGGAAATCGGTCTCGCCGGGAAACAGATCGACGACGTGGGCGATGATCGGTTTGCCGTCGACTTCGATCAGCGGTTTGGGAACATGGTAGCCCGCGCGACGGAAGCGTTCTCCGAAGCCCGACATGGGTACGACGATCTGCATACTTCAAACTTCCTTGCGTCCTTGATCTGCGGGCGGTTTAGAGCCCGTCTATGATTTTTTTACGAGTGCGAATACGTCTGTTCGGGCGGCAGGCAAGGCGCGCGCCGCCGCCAAGCCTGGTGGGCTTGGCAAGGTGTGCAACGCCGTATGCCGCCCGAACAGACGCATTCCCTTCGGGTTGCCGCCCAGATCCGGACTGGACTTTGTTGCAAATCCTCGCCGGGCCACCAGCCCGGCTGCGGTTTGCATCGCGCCCAGTCCGTATCTGGGCGGCAACGCATCTCGTAAAAAGATCATAGACAGGCTCTCAGACGCCGGCAGCTGCGTCGATGTGGTCGCGGGCGAGGCGGTATGCCTCCGCCTCCCAGCCGATCAGGGCGGCGACATCGTCGATGTCGAGATAATTCAGGGCTTCGGCGCTGCTCGAACGCAATCCCACCTGCGCCAGGCAGCCGAGCATGGCGCGGGCGCCATCGCTCAGCGCCGGGGACACCAGAATGCCGGCGCCCGGTACCACCGCGTAGACCGGCGGATCGCGGTGGCTTGCGGCTGCATCGGAGAGGATCTTGCTGAGCGGGCGGTTCTCGTCCGCAACGGCGGCCCGCTCGCCGAGGAAGACCACATGGTCGGGATACAGGGTGCCGTGAACGGCGATCGCGCAGGCGATGCTGTCGGTGCCGATGGCGTGCAGCAGCGGATTTTCGGGAAGCACCCAGCCCGCGTCGTTCACGGCCTGCAGCCGGCGGAAATCGGCTGCGGGAGCCGCGCGCACGGGCAGCGCAAGCCTGCGCTCGACTTCGCGCAATCGGGCTTCCGCCGCCGCGCAGTCGTCGCCGCCGACCACCAGGCCGTGGTTGGCGAGCAACAGGATGTCCGGCGGGACCGGCGCCGCGGCGAGCGCGCCGCGGATGGCTTCGGTCAGCGGCAGGCCCGGGCGACAGTACGGCACCCAGCCCCAGGCCAGGCCTTCGAGCGCCCGTGCGAGCGCCGTCCCGGCATCCGGGCGCACCGCCCAGGCGATGGCATTGACCGAATGGACGTGCGCTACCACGGGGTGCGGCAGCAATGCGTGCAGGGAGGTTTCGATCGAAGGGCGCAGCCAGTCGGCGCCCGCGAGCGCCGCCAGCGCGGACTCCGCATCGGCGCCGGCCATCAGTGTTCGGACCCGGGCCAACGGCAGGCGGACGAACACGTCACGGGTCTCAGCCTGTGCGAGCCAGGTGCCGGATGCTTTGACCCAGAAATCGTCGTTGCGCTTGAACGAAGTATTGCCGCCGCCGCCCTGCACGAGCGTCTCGTCGCGGCCGAGTCGCGCGGAAAACGCGACCAGTTCCGCAGGCGCCGCGGAACCGGAATGCGGTGGCTGCAGGATGTCGGTGGCGGTCGTCTGGGTCATTGTCCGGGGAGCCGTCCGTAGCGAAACCGGCCTGTCGCGGCGGGGCTGCGGCAGGTCGTCGGTCGTCGCGGTTCGCGTGGAAAACGCAGATTACGTAATAACCCGGCCATGCATTGCGCAATTGAAATCTGGAAGATGCCGCGCATTATCAGAACCGGTCCCTTGGATTGCAGAATAAGCGGAGTGTGGTACGTTGGGAAGTATTATTATGATTGTAAGTCGTATGGGCAGGGGCTCCCGTGACGCAGGCAATCGCACGCAAAGCAGTCGCACGGAAGTCGAACGGAATGAATGAATTTGAAGAGCGCCTCGCCCATCTCTCTCCCGAACGGCGAGAGCTCCTGCGGCAGGCATCGTTGCGTGAGCGCATGGCCCGATCCCGCATTCGCCCCAGGGCGCGTCCAGACCATATTCCGCTGACCTTCGGTCAACGCCGGTTGTGGCTGCTCGACCAACTTTCTCCAGGTCTGGTCGCCTATAACTCGCCGGCCGCGCAGTGGTTGCACGGTGCGCTTGATGTCGCCGATCTGCGTCGCGCGCTGCAGTCGTGGATCGATCGCCACGAAATATTGAGGACGGTCTATCCAGCGAATGCCGGCGACCCGTACCAGAAGATTCTTGCGGCGCAGACCTTGCCGTGGAGCGAACTCTCGGCCGAAGGCGGCGACCTCGATTCGCGCCGGCAGGATGCGTACCGGATCGCGCGCGAGGAAACCGCGAAGCCCTTCGCGCTGCAGGTCGGTCCGCCGGTCCGCGCGGCGTTGATCGCCGTCGCTCCGGAGCTGCATCTGCTGGTGCTGACGTTCCATCACATCGCCATCGACGGCTGGTCGATCACCAGCCTGCTGCGCGAGATGTTCGACAGTTACAACCGTCTGCGCGCCGGCGAAGCGATCGACGCCACGGCGCCGGAGCTGCAGATCGCCGATGTCGCGCTGTGGCAGAACGAAACCTGGGGTGGCGAGCGCCTGCGTCCGCAGCTCGACTTCTGGAAGCAGCATCTCGCAGGCGCGCCCACCGTGCTCGATCTGCCGACCGATCGGCCGCGTCCGGCGGTGCAGACTTTCCGCGGCACGACCCGCTCGACCGATATTCCGGCGCCGCTTTACGCGCGCCTGCAGGCGCTGGCGCGCGAGCGGCAGACCACGTTGTCGACCGTGGTGCTGGCGGCATTCCAGATCCTGCTGTCGCGCTACACCGGCCAGGAACAGGTGGTGACGGCGATGGGCGTGGCCGGCCGCAGCCGTCACGAACTGGCGACGGTGATCGGCTTTTTCGTCAATACCCTGCCACTGCGCGCGGACCTGTCGGGCAATCCGGATTTCGTCGAAGTCCTCGCCCGCGCGCACGCAACCCTGCTGCATGCGATGGAGAATGCGGACACGCCGCTGGACCGCATTTTCGAAGAGATGCGCCTGCCGCGTTCGGTCAGCTACACGCCCTTCGCGCAGGTCATGTATTTTTTCCAGAGCTATCCGATGGAGAGCCCGGTGATGACCGGCGTTCGCGTCGAGGATGTCGCTCTGGGCGACATCCGGCCGCCGACGGCGCAGAGCGATCTGAGCCTGTTCGTGAACCAGCATCACGAAGGCGAGCTGATGTTCGAATACAGCACCGACCTGTACGACGCGTCGACCATCCAGCGTCTGGGTGGACATCTGTTGACGCTGCTCGCAGCGGCTGCCGATGCGCCGCACGTGCCGGTCTCCCAACTGCAGTTGCTGACCGCGGCGGAGCGCGACGAACAGGCGCGCTGGAACGACACCTTCCGCGAGCTTCCGCGCAATCCCACGATCTCCGCGCTCTTCGCGGAACAGGTCGCGCGCACGCCCGATGCGACCGCGGTGCAATTCGGCGCGCGGGCTATGAATTATCGCGAGCTCGACCATCGTGCTGATGCGGTCGCCATCGAATTGCGTGCCCTGGGCGTGAAACCCGGCGTGCTGGTCGGGCTCTACGTCGAGCGTTCGCTGGAAATGCTGGTCGGCCTCATGGCGATCCTCAAGGCGGGCGGCGCCTACGTGCCGCTGGACCCCAGCTATCCGGTGGATCGTCTCGCTTACATGGTGGAAACCTCGCGATCGACGGTGCTGGTGACCCAGGCGACCCTGCGCGATGCGCTGCCGGTGGCGATGCCTTCGATGGAAATGCCGTCGGTGGTGGTGGTGGACGTGGACGCGGCGCTGCCTTCGTCCGCGGAGCGGTGTCCGGACAGCGGCGTCGGCGCGAACGATCCGGCTTACGTAATCTTCACTTCGGGTTCGACCGGCAAGCCGAAAGGCGTCGAAATCCGCCAGAAATCCGCGGTCAATCTGATCCGTTCGATCGCCCGCGAACCGGGCATCGGCGCGGACGACACCATCTGCGCGATCAGCACCCTGTCGTTCGACATCGCGCTTACCGAACTGGTGATTCCGCTGACGGTGGGCGCGCGCATTCTGCTGGTCGACCGCGATACCGTGCGCGACGGTCTGCGCCTGCGCAAGCTGGTCGATGCCGAAGCGCTCACGATCATGCAGGCCACGCCCGCGACGTGGCGGATGCTGCTGGACGTGGGCTGGGCGGGCAAGCCCGGCATGAAGATCATCTCCACCGGCGAAGCGCTGCCGCGCGAACTGGCCGACCGCCTGCTGCCGATGGGCCGCGAGCTGTGGAATCTCTACGGTCCCACCGAAACCACGGTGTACTCGGCGCTGTGCAAGGTCGAGGCCGGTGCCGGTCTGATCATCGTCGGTCGTCCGGTCGACAACACCCGGATCCACATCGTCGACAAGCGCATGCAGCTGCTGCCGGTCGGCGTGCCGGGCGAATTGCTGATCGGCGGCGAAGGCTTGGCCGCCGGGTATCGCGGCCGCGCCGATCTGACCGCCGAGAAGTTCATCGCCGACCCGTTCTCCGCATGCGACGACGCCCGCCTGTACCGCACCGGCGATCTGGCGTTCTGGCGCGCGGACGGCACGGTGCAGGTGGTCGGCCGGATCGATCACCAGATCAAGCTGCGCGGCTTCCGCATCGAATTGGGCGAGATCGAAACCGTGCTCGCCCAGTACGAAGGCGTGACCCAGGCGGTGGTGCATTGCCGCGAGGACCGTCCGGGCGATCAGCGCCTGGTCGCTTATTACACTTATGACAGCTGCACCCACGACGGCCGTACCCGCGACGGCGGCGCCATCGCCGATGCCGATCTGCGTGCTTATCTCAAGAACGCGTTGCCCGAATACATGGTGCCTGCCGCCTTCGTCGCGCTCGATGCGTTCCCGCTGACGCCGAACGGCAAGGTCGACCGGAACGCGCTTCCGGCGCCGGATGCTGCTGGCGGCGAGCGCGCCGATCACCTCGCGCCGCGCACGCCGGAAGAAGAGGCGCTGGTCGCGCTATGGGGCGATCTGCTGAATCTGCAGCGCGTCGATGTGCGCGGCAATTTCTTCGATCTGGGCGGCCATTCGCTGCTCGCGACCCAGATGCTGGCGCGGATCGAGTACGACTTCGGCGTCGAGCTGCCGTTGCGCGTGCTGTTCGAGTCGCCGACCCTGGAGCAGATGGCGGCGCGGATCACTGCGGCCTGCGAAACGGCCGACCAGCTCGCGATGGCATCGATGCTGCAGAACTTCGAAAACATGAGCGACGACGAAATCCTTCAACAGTTGTCGGCCGACAGCAAAGCCGGAGCGGCGCATGAGTGAGTTGGATCAACGCCTGGCCGGACTTTCGCCGGAAAAACGCGCGCTGCTGATGCAGCAGCTCGCACGCAGGGCCGCCGCGACGGCGCCGGTAAAGGCCGACATCGGTCGGCGCGTGCGCCCGGAGCGCTTGCCGCTGTCGTCCGCGCAGCAGCGTCTATGGATCCTCGATCAGTTCGATCCCGGAAACAGCGTCTACAACGTCACTTCGCTGATGCGCCTGTACGGGAATCTCGATGTCGAAGCGCTGCGACGCACGCTCGACGAGATCGTGAACCGGCACGAGAGCCTGCGCACCGTCTTTCCCAAGAACGAACAGGGTCCGTGGCAGCGCGTGCTGCCGCCGCAGCCGCTGCCGCTACCCATCCACGACACGTCAACGCTCGCGGTCGACGCGAATGGCATCGATGCGCGCGAAGAAGCCGCGTTCGACTTGGCGCGCGCGGATGCGCGGGCGCCGTTCGATCTGGTCAATGGCCCGGTGTTCCGCGCCATGCTGGCCCGGATCGCCGACGACGATCACATGCTGATCCTCAGCGCGCATCACATCGCGGTGGACGGCTGGTCGTTCGGTGTGCTCTACGGCGAATTGACCCAGCTCTATCGCGCGTTCATGTCCGGCGAACCTT
>JAYUUH010000375.1:0-3637 GCA_043754745.1 Lysobacter sp. | reverse complement strand
TTTGAACTGGCTCCAACGAACTGCCCGAAGATCTTCCTATCCGAAAGCGCGTCAATCTGTGCATTGCCCTTTCAAAGATCCCGGGTTAGGTACGCTGCTTGGATTGAGTTTCCGCACTGTCGGCGCGCAGCACGTCATGGACGAACCGCCGCATCCGCGCCGCGTCTTTGATCCCCGGCGCAGACTCGATGCCGCCCGCTTCGATTCCACTCGACACATCCACGCCCCAACAGCCGGTGGCGCGGATCGCATCGAAGACGTTGTCCGGATGCAGGCCGCCGGCGAGCAGGTAGGGTTTGGCGAAGTCGCCGGGAATCCGCGACCAGTCGAAGGTGTGGCCGCTGCCGCCGGCCTGACCGCTGGCATTGCTGTCGAACAGGAAGCCGGACGCACGCGGATAGCGGCGCAGGGCGGCGCCGTCGACGGCGGCATCCCCGCCCATCGCGATGGCCTTCAGATACGGCATGCCGAAACCGGCGCAGAACGCGTCGTCCTCGTCGCCGTGGAACTGCAGGATCGTCGGGCGCACGGCGGCGATCACCGCGCGCACCTCGTCCGCGGGATTGCCCATGAACAGCGCGACCGCATCGACGAACGGCTGCAGGCCGTCGCGCAGGTCCGCGGCCGTCGCGGACGACACCAGACGCTTGCTGCGCGCGGCGAACACGAAACCCACGGCATCGATACCCAGCGCGCAGGCATCGGCCACGTCCTCGGCGCGGGTCAGGCCGCAGAATTTGATGCGGGTGCGGCGTAGCTCAGACATCGAGCGCGCGCTCATCCAGCAAGACCTCTTCGGGCAACGGCCAGCTTCTCGGATAACGCGGACCGATGAACACCAGTCCCTGTGCGAACGCCGTCGGGCCCGCGAGGCTGCGATCGCGCGCCGCCAGCAATTCGGCCATCCATGTTTCAGGACGTTCGCCGGCACCGATCATCAACAGCGAACCCACGATATTGCGGACCATGTGATGCAGGAACGCATTGGCCTGCACGGTCACCGTGACGATATCGCCTTCTCGTACGACTTCGATGAACTGCAGGTCGCGGCGCGGATGCGAAGCCTGACAGTGCACCGTGCGGAAAGAGGTGAAATCCTGCTCGCCCAGCAGACTTTGCGCCGCGCGGTGCATCGCGTCGGCGTCCAGCTTGCGGCGCTCCCAGGCGAGGTATTGCCTGCCCAGCGCGGGTCGTACCTGATGATTGAGCAGGCGATACCGATAACGCCGCGCGCGCGCCGAAAACCGGGCATTGAAGTCGCCGTCCACCGGGACGCACCAGCGCACGCGCATCGCGGGCGGCAGGCGGGTGGTTGTGCCCAGCACCCACGCACGCGGATCGCGCTGCGCATCGCTGTCGAAATTCACCACCTGGCACTCGGCGTGTACGCCGGCATCGGTACGCCCGGCGCAGATCACTGCGATGGGGTGGCTGGCAACGCCGGACAGGGCGTCTTCGAGCGTGGCCTGCAGCGTGCGAGGCCCACCCTGCTGGCCGTAGGGCGTGAGCCGCTGCCAACCTTTGTAATTGCTGCCGTCGTATTCGACGCCAAGGACATATCGCATCGACGGATCCGGACGGGCCTCAGCCCAGTTCCTGGCGCATGCGCGCGGCTTCGCTGCGGACCGTTTCGGTGTCGCCACGCGTGGCGATTTCGTCCAGCAGGGTGCGCGCGGTGTCGCGGTCGCCCATGTCGAGATAGGCCTTGGCCAGGTCCAGACGCACCTGTCCGGGCTGCAACGGATTCGGCGCACCGCCGCCGTCGACACCGCCGGCATGCCAAGTCGGCACACCGCGCGTCGGCGCCACGGGTTCCGGCGCTTCCGGCTCCGGCGCTTTCGCAAGACGGTTCCATGCCGGCTCGGGAGGCGCCGCAGCAGGTTCCGCGACGACGTCGTCTGCGGCGTTGTCGGGGAGGCGGTCCGCGGCCACGTCTTTCGGCTTGGGCACGGCGGCGGCGAGCCGCTCCAGATCGCGCTTCGGTGCGACCTCCACCGGCCGGCGACGGCGTAGCCACCACCCCACCAGCAGGCCGATCACCAGCAGACCCGCGCCCGCGCCGAGCCACGACCCCATGTCGGAGGGGGCGGGCGCAGGCTGGGCGGCAGCAACCTGAGTGTTGCCCAGGCGCTGCTGCGCGGCCGCCAGCTCGCTGTCCTTCAGCGCAATCAGTTCATTCTGCTTCTGCTGCAGTTGTTCGAGTTCGGCGACGCGCGCCTTCAACTCTTCCACCTCGGCGGCGCGCGCCGCCAGGGTTTCGTTGGTTTGCTGCAGTTCCTGTTGTCGCAACATATTGCCCTCACCGCCGGCACTGATGCCGGATCGCGTCCCCGCCCGTCGCGCGTCGTTCGCGGAGGGCGGCACAATTTCGAGTCGCGCCTGCGCGCTGGCGCGGCCCGCGGCGGGACGCTGCGCGGGCTCGCCGGCGGGCGTGCCCACCACCGCGGGGGGCTGCGGAAGCGCACGGCCGCTGCCGCGCCACTGCGCGGCCTGTTCACGCACCACCACCGCGGCTTCGTCGGGCGTGTACTGAGCGATACCGGCATTGTCAGGAATGCGCAGCACCGCACCGGCCTTGAGCCGGTTGGCGTTGCCGTCGATGAAGGCGTCGGGGTTGGCGCGCAGCAGCGCCAGGATGGTCTGGTCGAGGGTGAACCCGCGGTCGAGGCCTGCGGCGATCCCGCCGAGGGTTTCGCCCGGGCGCACGGTGCGGGTTTCGTCGCCGGAGATGACTTCGATCGGCGCGGCGGTCGCGGCGACCACGGCGGGCGCCTCTTGGGGCGGCAGCGGAATCGCGACCGGGTCGGGCGAGGTCAACGGCTCGGGTACGGCCGCGGCCTGATCGCGCGGTGGCAGCGGAATGGCGGTGGGCTCGGTCGCGGTCAGCGGGTCGGCCGGCGGCGGGTCGGGCAGGCGCACCACGGTATTGCCGGGGTCGACCGTCGCTTCCTGGATCGGCGGCTGCACCGGCGCGGCGGCGGTCTGCGGGGTGTCCAGCAGCGCGGAATATTCGCGGACCAGTCGTCCCTGCCCCCAGTCCACTTCCAGCAGGAAGGTCAGCAGCGGCTGCTGCACCGGTGCGGCGCTGGTCACGCGGATCACCGGGCGGCCACGGGCATCCAGCGCGACCGAAAACTGCAGATCGGAGACGATGCCCTGCGGCGGCGACAGGCCGATGCGGGCGAAGGTCTCGGGCGAGGCCAGGCGGGCCTGCAGGGCTTCCAGTTCGGTCGAGTCGTTGGAAATGACCGGGATTTCGGCCAACAGCGGCTGGTCGCGCTGCGACAGGACCTTGATCTGGCCCAACCCGAGCGCCCACGCCGACAGCGGCGACACCAAGGCCGCCACTGCCAGTAGCACACTAACTGTGATCCGCAAGTGTTTGATCACGCTTGTCCCCAGAGACGACCCCAAGACTCTAGCCGCCTGCTCCAGGCTTCGCAACTTCCGGGGTTCGCAACGGTTGTCCTCAAGCCTCGGCCACGACGAGTTCGGCGATCTGTACCGCATTGAGCGCCGCGCCCTTGCGGATGTTGTCGGAAACGATCCACAGATTGAACGCTCTGGGATGCGAGAAATCCTCGCGGATCCGGCCTACGTAGACCGCATCGCGGCCAGAGGCGTGGGTGACCGGGGT
>JAYUUH010000374.1:0-11030 GCA_043754745.1 Lysobacter sp. | reverse complement strand
GCCATCCCGGCCCGGGCGGAACCGATTGGAGCACTGTTCCGCCAGGTCATTTCACCAGCGTAAGCGTGAAGAATGAACATGCCTGCGCACTGCGCATCGATGGTCGTGTCCTGTGCTGGGGGAACAATTATTACGGCCAGAATGATGCCCCGACGGACGCCGGTTTCATCGCCGTATCGGCCGGTTCAGTGCTTAAACGCGACGCCATGCCGCCGCGGATCGTCGTCGAGCTGCGGCCCGAGGCGCCGAATGCCGAAGGCTGGTATCGCACGCGCGTGGATGCGGACTACCGCTGCTCGGATGCGACCTCCGGGCTGGTGGGCCGCTGCCCGCAATCCACCCATCTGTCGGGGGACGGCGTGCGCCCGTTCCCCAGCCAAACCATCCGCGACCGCGCCGGCAACATCGCCACCACGCCGACCACGCCGATCCGGATCGACATGACCCGCCCGGAACTCACCGCGACCATGCCGCCTGCGCAGCTGCTGGTCGGCGCGACCCATGATTTCCAGCTCAGCGCCAGCGACGCGCTGTCCGGCATCGCCAGCCAAAGCTGTACGCCGATCGATACCGCCACGGCTGGGGTGCGGCAGGCCGTTTGGACCGTGCCGGCAACGAGACCGTGCTCAGCGCCCAGTACGAGGTGGTCGTCGCCAAGCACCGTCGACGACGGCTGCCCGCGTCGTTGTCGCAGCGTCGCGATGGAGTACCAGCGAAAGCGAAAACCGTGCTGGTGCGTTGATCGTCGGGGCGCCGCAAGCCCCTTGCGATCAATCCGCAGCCGGCGGCGGCGCTTCCGGCTTCACCGCTTCCGGGCTGACCTTTTCGATGGTGTGGCGCAGTTCGCGGCCGAGGATGGTCTGCGCGTCTTTCGCCCAGTTGTCCAGGCGCGCATCGAAGACGAGTTTACTGTTCTCGTCGGGCCACACCAGTTTCAGTTCGCGCAGTTTCTGGATGAAGCTGCGGAAGAGAGTTTTGTCGAAGAATTCCGGCGCGGCCGGCGCGTAGAGCAGGCTGAGGCGCTGCGCGGCGAGGTGGCAGAGGCTTTCGAGTTCGCCCGCGCCCAATGCACCCGGGCCGTTCTTGGCCAGCACCGAAATCGCGATGTAGTAGCGCTCGAACGCCTGCTGCAGCGGGTGGCCGAGCGCGCGCAGGCGGAAGACTTCGTCGGACTGCCCGGCGTTGCGCGCGAGGATGCCGCCGTCGTCGTCGCTGACCTGTTCCAGCAGGCCTTCGCGGATGAACACCGCGATGGTGCGTTCGAGCTGGTCGACGAAGCCATCCTCGTCCCACGGCAGGAACAGCTCGGTCTGCATGAACGGGTACAGCGATCGGCCGATGCGCAGCAGCGTGTGGCCGCTCATCCGCCGGTTGTGCTGGAAGCAGCAGGCGATCCACGCGGTGGCGACGAACAGGTGCAGCACATTGTTGCGGAAATAGCTGAGCAGAATCGCGGTGTCGCCGTCCACGTGCAGCACGTCGCCCAACGGGTGCGAGGTGCGCGCGAGCACGCCGATGTCTTCGCCGTGGGCGACGATCTGTCCGGGCGTGTGCGGAGTAACGGTGATGCGGTCGGAGTACGGCACTTCGGCCAGCAGTGTCTTCGACAGCGCGATCTGCGCGAGCAGGTCGGCTTCGCCCATCGCATGCTTGGGCGTGGACAGCACCGCCAGCGCGAGCAGGTTGATCGGATTGACGTCGGCGGCGCGGTTGATGTTGATCTGGATGCGGTCGGCCAGGGTGTCGGTGGTGCCCGCCAGCCACTGCGGCTTTTCGTCTTCGCCCACCGGTTGGCCGTCCCACTCCGGCGCCTGTTCGGCGAGGATGTCGGCGAGGGTGATCGGTTCGCCGAAATTCACCACCACCTGACCGTAGTTCTGGCGCAGCACCCGGGGAATGCCCATCAGCAAATGCCAGACCGATTCCTTATCCTTGGGCTTGCCGGACAGTTCGTCGAGATAGCTGTTGCCCTCCATCAGCTTTTCGTAGCCGACGTAGACCGGCTGGAACAGCACCGGGCGTACCGGTTGGCGCAGGTAGGCGCGGATGGTCATCGCCAGCATGCCGCCCTTGGGCTGCAGCAGGCGACCGGTGCGCGAGCGCCCGCCCTCGATGAAGTATTCGATCGAGTAACCGCCCGCGACCAGTTGCGCGACGTATTCGGAAAACACCGCCGAGTACAGCGCGTTGCCGCGGAAGCTGCGGCGCAGGAAGAACGCGCCGCCCTTGCGCAGGATGGTGCCGATGACCGGCAGATTGAGATTGATGCCGGCGGCGATGTGCGGCGGCACGATGCCCTGGGTGTAGAGCACATAGCTCAGCAGCAGATAGTCCATGTGGCTGCGGTGGCTGGGCACGTACACCACTTCGCAGCCCGGCGCGACCTGCTTGAGTTTGTCGAGGTGATGCACCAGCACGCCGCGGTAAATCCGGTTCCACACCGTGGTGAGCAGGAACGAGGCCGAACGCACCGCCGGCGGCGAATAGTCGGCGGCGATCTCGTAGGCGCAGGCGTGGGCCCGCTTCCAGGCGTCCTCTTCCTTGATGTTCTCGCGGCGCGCGGTGTCGACGATGGCCTGCTTCACCGGATCGGAGGCCAGCACCTTGTCGATCAGCAGCCGGCGGGTGGACAGATCCGGGCCGATCACCGCCTCGCGGATGTGGTTGAAGTGGGTGCGCAGCACGCGCGAGAGCTTGCGCACCGCGCGTTCCGGCGGCAGGTCTTCGGCGACCACGCCGCGCACCGCGACCGGCGCGGCGAACTGGACGAAGGTGTCGCGGCCGTTGAGCAGGATCGCGAGCAGCCGCCGGAAGCGGCCGACGAGGGTCCAGTTCTCGGAGAACAACACCGAGAACCAGCTGTTGTTTCGGTCCGGGGCGCGGCCGACGAAGATCGACACCGGCACCAGCTGCACGTCGAGCGCCGGATCGACGCGGTGGGCTTCGAGCAGCCGCGCCAGCGCTTCGGAATGGCGCCGCGCCGGGCGCGCCATCTTCGGCGGCTTGCCGGTGGCGAGATCCACGGCCATGTCCGCGGCCAGGCCCAGGGTGGAGTTGGCGTTGCGCCGCGACAGCGCGACATAGGCGCGTTTGCGTTTGAGCGGATCGCCGGGCAGCGGCCGCAGCGCCGACGGCAGGCCCGCTTCGCGGCAGGCGCGATCCAGGATCAGGGCGTTGGACAGGCCGTAATCCTCCAGCACGAAACAGATCGGGCGCGGGTCGTTGTCGAGCGATTCGGGCAGCGGCTCGATCCGCAGTTCGATCCACGGCTCCAGCACCTTGGCCAGCAGTCCGGCCCACCACGGCCGACGGCCGCCACGCACGGGCGACGGACTGGCCGGCGGCGCGGTGGCGGGCATCGCCAGTTCGGCCTGCGTCGGCGCGGAGGCGTCGCTGGGAGTTGCTGTTTCGACGGGCGCAGCTTCGGCCCATGCGGCTTCGGCTCCGGCGGTGTCGGCGGCAGCGGGCTCGGCAGCGGGCGGCGCCTGTATGGCGTCGGTCGGCTGCGCGGGGTCGAAGAGGGTCGGTTGGTTCGGTGATGTCGGCATAATCGCCGTCATTATGACGAAGTCGGTTTCGTCGTCGCGGTTCCCGTGGACGGGACGGCCGGCGACGCTTCCGTGGGCGCCCCCGCTGGCGGGGGCGACGGGACGATTGCGGGCGCTGGCGCCACGGCCGCGGCGGCCCGCGCATGTCGCAGGAAATCGCTGATGTACCAGCGGCCATCGATGCGTTCCACCGATACCACGGTATCGATGGTTTTCCCGTCCAGCGGATAGCGCATGCGTACCCGGGCCCGGTCGCCCTCCTGGCTGACCAGCGACAGTGTCATCGCGTCCAGACTGCGGTTCAGGTCCAGGTCGTAGGCGCGCAGGCTCTCCTTCAGCGCGGCGATGACCGGCGTCAGCCGGCGCAGGCTGTCGTCCATGCCGAAGCGCCGGAAGTCGGCCTCTTCGCGCAGGCCGCTCTGGCGCGCGGCCAAGGTCAGCCGGGCGATCATGCCGCGCGCGCGCTTGGGATCGCCCAGTTTCGCTCGCCCGCCCCAGTCGCTCATCACCGCAACCAGCTGCGCGTAGTGCGCGCGCTCCTCGGCGCTGAGCGCGGCGTCGGTCTGCAGGAATTTCACCCCGAACAGCCCCAGCGACTTGGCCGCAGCGCGGATCTCGCCGTGGGCGCCGGCGAACTGGACCTCGAAGTTGCGGCGCAGATGGGCATCCGCCTTGTCGGCGGCCAGCACCCCCAGCATGCCGGGGATCTTGTGATCGAAGGGCAGTTCTTCCAGCGGCCAGCGGGTGCGTCCGGCCCGCCAGGCGTCGGCCAGCGGCGACCGCAGGGCCGGCGGTACCGCATCGCGGGCGAACGCCTGCAGGTCGTTGTCGCGCAGATGGCGGGAGAGCAGGGCCACGGCGTCCGTCGGTTCGCTAGCGACGGCGGGGGTCACGCGTTCGCCGCCGCCGCAGCCTGCCGTGGCCAACGCCAGCAGCGCCGCCAGCAGGGCGGGTAATGCGACGGCGGGTCTGGGAGTGAAGGCTGCGGGCTGCGGCATGGTCCCGCATCTTGGCGGGGCGGCGCGGCTCCGACAAGCGACCGGCTTCAAAAAAAAGGAGACCCGAAGGTCTCCCAAAATTCCGGCCGGAGCCGGAGGATCACGGTTGTGGCATGGCTCCGGCGTCGGCCGGATGAAAAACAGGGTACCCGCGGGCGATTTTTAATGCAACGCTTTAAGAGAAACTAGATAAAACATTGATTTGATTGATGTTGGGCTGCGGACGGTGGTAGCCCAAAAAACCGCCGGGGTAAACGGCGAAAAGCGAGTTGAGCGACGTTCGATTCCGATGCCGGATGTTGTCGTCAAGGCGCCAGATTCAAGGTCTCGCGCTTGAGCGCGCGAGGCCCGCGACGGCACGCCTCGCGCTACAGCACTCCAAGAATCAAACCGATCGCGAACCCGAACAGCATCGCCGCGACCACGCGCTGCAGGCCGCGCAGCGTGGTCTTGCGCAGCAGGCGGTTGCCCAGCCAGGCGCCCACGAACGCGGCCAGCACCGCGCAGGCCAGCAGGCGATGATCGAGCGTGCCGAACACCGCCAGCAGCGTGCCCGCGTACACCGCCAGCCGCGATACGTCGATGACGCAGGCGATGGCCGCACCGGTGGCGATGAACGCCTGCCTGTCCAGGCCGCTGCGCGCCAGGAACGCACTGCGCAGGGCGCCCTGCATGCCGGCGAGACCGCCGAAGAAGCCGCTGAGCGCGCCGCCGAGCGGCTGCCAGCGCGCATCGAATTCGAGATCGCGCAGCTTCGGCGCCAGTTCGATCATCGCGAACAGCAGCAGCAACACGCCGATGACCAGTTTGATCGGCACAATCTCGAAGCGATGCCCGAACGCGGTGTAGGCATGCAGCGCGGGCAGCGTACCCAGCGACGACAGCAGCCAGGCGCCGAGCAGCGCCGCGAGCACTGCGGGCAGGCCGAAGCGCAGCAGCACCCTGGTATCGATGTGCTTTCGCAACAGCGCGAGCTTGAACAGGCCGTTGAGCAGATGCACCACCGCGGTCATCGCGATGGCGTGCTCCAGCGACACGAACAGCGCGAACGCCGGCAGCAGCAGCGTGCCGAGGCCGAAGCCCGAGAAGAACGTCAACCCCGAGGCCAGCAGCGCGACGATGCAGACGATCAGCGTGTCCATGCGGACGTCGCTCAGCCTTCCAGCATCGCTTTGATCGCCGCGAAGCCGGCGCTGGCGCGTTCCTGTTTGCGGGTGGCGTCGGCGACCGGATCGGCGCCGTCGCGCTGGATTTCGTCGTCCGGCAGCTCGTCGAGAAAACGGCTGGGCGTCAGCCGCAGTTTCGTGCCCCAGCGCTGCGCTTCGCGCGAATGCGACAGCCACAGCTGTTCCTTCGCGCGGGTGATGCCCACGTACAGCAGCCGGCGTTCCTCGTCGAGCCGGCCTTCTTCCAGGCTGGCCTCGTGCGGCAGCGTGCCGTCTTCCAGGCCGATGATGAAGACGTAGCGGAATTCCAGGCCTTTCGCGCCGTGCAGGCTCATCAGCCGCACCTGGTTGCCCGGGTCGCTCTTGTCGGCGTGACTGAGCAGCGCCAGCGACGCCGCGAGTTCGCCGGGACCGGCACCGCCGCGCGCGCTGTCGAACCAGTCGCCCAGTTCGTCCAGATTGCCGCGACGGATCGCGAACATCTGATCGGTCTTGCATTGCGCGCGCAGCGCTGCGAGCAGGCCGGAGCGATCGTTGAGCTTGCGCACCAGTTCGGCCGGGGTAAGCGTGCGCGCGTCGTTGCGCAGGTCGCGCACGATGTCGACGAAACCGCTGAGCGCGTTGGCCGCACGCGGCTGCAACTGTTTGAGGATGCCCATCGATTCCGCGGCCCGAGACATCGGTAGACCCGCCTGCTGCGCCAGTTCGGCCAGGTTCGCCAGCGTGGTCGCGCCGACTTCGCGCTTTGGCGACTGCACCGCGCGCAAAAAGGCCGCGTCGTCTTCGGGATTGGCGATCAATCGCAGCCAAGACAGCGCGTCCTTCACTTCGCCGCGATCCAGGAACGCGGTGCCGCCGCTGAGGTGATACGGCACGCGCTGCAGCTGCATCGCTTTTTCCAGTGGCCGCGACTGATGGTTGCCGCGGAACAGGATACAGAACTCGTGCCACTCGGCTTTTTTGGACGTGTTGAGAAACTGGATCTCGGCGGCGACGCGTTCGGCTTCGTGCTCGCCGTCGCGGCATTCGAGAATGCGGATGCGTTCGCCGTCCGCCTGCTGGCTCCACAGTTTCTTCAGGTGTTCGTGCGGATTGTTGGCGATCAGCGCGTTCGCCGCGCGCAGCACGCGATTGCTGCAGCGGTAATTCTGTTCGAGTTTGACGATCCGCAGCGCCGGGTAATCCTTGCCGAGCTGCGAGAGGTTCTCGGGATTCGCGCCGCGCCAGGCGTAGATGCTCTGGTCGTCGTCGCCCACGCAGGTGAAGTTGCCCTTCTCGCCGGCCAGGGCTTTCAGCAGCCGGTACTGCGCGTCGTTGGTGTCCTGGCACTCGTCCACCAGCAGATAGCCGATGCGTTCGCGCCAGCCCAGCACGCAGTCGGCGTCGCTTTCCAGCAGTTGCACCGGCAACCGGATCAGGTCGTCGAAGTCCACCGCGTTGAACGTGGTCAGACGCTTCTGGTACTTGGCGTACAGCGCAGCGGCTTCGCGCTCGCGCGGGCTCTGCGCGGCGTCCAGCGCCTGCTCGGGCGACAACCCTGCGTTCTTGGCGCGCGAGATCAGCCCCTGCATCGCCTGGATCGCGTCGCCCTTGGCGCCCGGCATCAGATCCTTGACTTGGCCCATGGAATCGTCGCTGTCGAACACCGAGAACCCGCGCTTCAGCCCGATCTTCGCGTGCTCGATCTGCAGGATCTTCAGCCCCAGCGCATGGAAGGTGCAGATGGTCAGGCCTTCGGCGCCTTCGCCGCGGATGCGCTTGGCGACGCGCTCGCGCATTTCCTTCGCCGATTTGTTGGTGAAGGTGATCGCAGCGATGCGTTTGGCCGGGTAATGCTTCGACTGGATCAGGTGCGCGATCTTCTCCACGATCACCCGGGTCTTGCCGCTGCCGGCGCCGGCCAGCACCAGCATCGGACCATCGGCGTGGAGCACCGCTTCGCGTTGGGGAGGGTTGAGACCGTGCATGGAGGAAGTGGGGGTGACCGATGGCCGATAGGTCGTCAGTTTACCTCTGCCGGCGCGACGATTCGGCTAACGTGTGCATCCATTGACTGGTGCCCCTGCCGAGCCTGACCCGATGATGCGTGCCCCGACCCGTCCCATCCTGCTTTCCATCGCGCTGTCGCTCGCGGTCGCCGCGCCTTTCGCGTACGGCGCTGAAACGTCGCCACCCGATCCGGAAGAGAACCCCCTGCTCATCACCGCGGGATTTCTCGATCACCATCAGGATCTGAAGTACCGCATGTACGGCATGCAGGCGTACCGGAAAGGTCGTTACGACGATGCGTTGCGCTTCTTCCGCCGTGCCGGCTTCTTCGCCGACAAGCCTTCGCAGGGCATGGTCGCGGAAATGTACTGGAACGGTCAGGGCACGCCGCGCGATCCGGTACAGGCGTACATCTGGATGGACCTCGCCGCTGAACGCGGTTACCAGGGCTTCCTGGCCCAGCGCGAGCGCTACTGGAAGGCGTTGAACGAAGCCGAGCGCGCCCGCGCGATCAACGAAGGGCAAACGCTGTACGCGCGTTTCGGCGATGCGGCGGCTAAGCCGCGCTACGAACATCAGCTGCGGATCGGCAAAAGCCAGATGACCGGCAGCCGCACCGGGTTCAATCGTGGCGTGCAGATCGAGGTTCCCGGCCCGGATGGTTCGCAGTCAATCCCGGGGTCCAAGTTCTACGACGACCGCTACTGGGACGCGAAGAAATACTGGAGCTGGCAGGACAAGCTGTGGATGAAGCCGCGCATCGGCAAGGTCACCATCGGTGAGATCGAGGAGACCGGCAAGCCGTCGCGCATTCCCGAGACCGCGCCCGAGGTCGATGCGGCCGCCCCCGAGGCGCCTGCGCCGCAAGCGCCCGGCCCCGGCCGCTGATCGGTCCGTAGCGGATCCACCGCTTGAAAGCGAATCGTTCGGTCACATTCCGCGCAACACCATCGTCTCGATGATGCCCCCCGGCGCTTCAGGAGATAACCCATGAAACGATTCGCCCCGCATCTGCTCGCCATCGGTTGCGCGCTCTCGCTGCCGATGACGGCGAGCGCCGCGCCTGCCGTCGATCCGGCGCTCGCCGAACAGGCCGTGACCGTCGACAGCGACGCGTTCGCAGTCGCGAACTTCGACGAGTTGACGAAGATGGCCGTCAATCATCCCAACGAGCTTCATCGGATCTACGCCAACAAGGCTGCGGCGTCCGGAAACTGGCGCGATGCGGCCAAATCCTTCCGCATCGCTTCGCGCTACGCGGACAAGTATTCGCAGCATCGCCTCAGCCTGCTGTACTGGCATGGCGTCGGCGTGACTGCCGACCGCGTCATGGCCTATGTCTGGGCCGATTTGGCCGCCGAGCGCGGGTATCCGCAGTTCCTCGCCATCCGCGAGACCATGTGGCGCGAACTCACCCCGCAGCAGCGGGCCGAAGTGCCGGAACGCGGTCGCAGGATCGTCGACGAATACGCCGACGTCGTCGCCAAGCCGCGCTTCGAGCGCGCGCTCGCGCAGGGCAAACGGCAGATGACCGGTTCGCGTACCGGCTTCGATGCAGGCGTGCTCATTTCCACCGTCGGTCCGGGCAAGCAACTGTTCGGCTCGATCGGCGGCGTCGACATCCAGAACCTGTACGACGCCTCGCGGACCGATCCGGATAAATATTGGGCGTTCGAAGACAAGGTCTGGAAAGAAGGCCTGGTGACGGTCGGCGAGATCGAGGACGCGCCGGACGCATCGAAAATCCCCTAAGCAGCGGCGATGGGGCCGGGCGCCGTCGCCGGGCGGCGCCCACCGCGGATGTTCCGGCGCTGCCTTAAACTGCACGCCATGGCCAAACTCTATTTCTACTATTCGGCGATGAACGCCGGAAAGACCACGACCCTGCTGCAGTCCGCGCACAACTATCGCGAACGCGGCATGCGCGTGCTCATCTTCACGCCGAAGCTGGATTTCCGCGCTGGCTCCGGCACGGTCGCCTCGCGCATCGGGCTCAGCGCCGAGGGCCAAGCGTTCGAGCGCGACGACGATCTGGAGATCTGGGCGCGCAACGACATCGCGAAGCACGAAAAGCTCGACTGTGTGCTGGTCGACGAGGCCCAGTTCCTCACCCGTGCGCAGGTCTGGCAGTTGAGCGAGATCGTTGACCGCCTGCGCATTCCGGTGCTGTGCTATGGCCTGCGCACCGATTTCCGCGGCGAACTGTTCGACGGCAGCCAGTACCTGTTGGCGTGGGCCGACGAACTCATCGAGATCAAGACCATCTGCCACAGCGGCAAGAAGGCGACGATGACGGTGCGCGTGGACGAACAGGGGCATGCGCTGCAGGCCGGCCCCCAGGTTGAGATCGGCGGCAACGACCGCTACATATCGGTCAGTCGCGCCGAGTACAAGAAAGTGATGCGCGGCGAAGGCCGGATCGACCCGTTGCAGCAGCCCCTGCCGCTTCTGCCGGGAGACCCATAAGGTAAAACCTCGACATCCATCAGCGGATATGTTCATGCGCTTGACGATCGATCGTTCGGATCAATCGTTTTCAGTGGCTTAATCGAGCCTTTTTCCTCTGCTCATCCATGATGGCGGACGAGACTCGAACCACGCCGCACAAGAGCTTGCATTGCCTGGCGGGCATCCATTCGTCGGACGTCTTCCTTCCGACAGCTCGGTTGCGCTCATGGAATGGACATCGCATGCCTCTCATGCAGCGCATGTATTTGCTGGTGCACAATGCTGCCTCTTGAATAGATCTGGACGCACCATGGATATAGAAGCCCTTCTGATTGCGGCGTTGCGCGAAGCGGGTTACGGGCCGGACGCCATCGGCTCGGCGATGCCAAGGATCCTGCGCATTCTGGAGGCCGAGGATGTGCGTATCGAGATGGGTCGCAGCCTGTCGCGCAAGGAGCGCGAATACGTGCGCCTTCAGCTCGAACTGGGGCTTAGCGTGCCGGAAGTCGTCGCAGGCTTGAAGAAGTGAGCCACAGCGATGCGCATAACCATGTCGGTCTGTTGTCTCTTGGCCTGCATTTTCGATGAAAGTTACATGGTGCTCGACTCATAGCTGAGCGCACGTTTCACGTCCGAGCCTGCGCCCTACGCCGCCGCACGCAGTCGCCCGACCAGCCTCTTGAAGGAACGACCTCACCCGCCGCGCATGGCCATTGCAATTTACATGGCCACACGATCCGATATCGGCAAATCACCCGATCAGATCGTCCTTTGACATTGAATTTTCTTGGAAAATCATCGGGTTGCAGGATGCAATGCTTCTGGCATGCTTTCTGCAATGCCGCCCGTATGCTCGCGCGCTCAACGCTATACCTGGATGG
>JAYUUH010000373.1:0-3643 GCA_043754745.1 Lysobacter sp. | reverse complement strand
ATGCCGCTGGTGCGGACCGTGCCGCTGGCCTCTCCGACACCGCCTGAGCCGCAATTCCGGCTGGTGTAGTTCTGCTTGGCGTAGTACGGGATGGTGTTGCCGTTCCAGACGATCTTGCGCACCGAACCGCTGTAGCGCTGTTCGTAGTGCAGATGCACGCCGATGCTCGCCGTGGCGCTGGTATTGCCCACGGTGCCGATCCGATGGCCCTTGCCGACCGTGGCGCCGCGCGACACCGAGCGCGACTGCAGATGCGCGTACAGCGTTTCCCAGCCGCCGCCGTGGCTGATGATGATGTAGTTGCCGTAACCGCTGGTGGTGGAATACGCCGACGTGGTCACCGTGCCGCCCGCCGAGGCCACGACGATATCGCCCAGGTCGTCGGCGCGGTTGAGGTCCACTGCGTACAGCGGGTTGTGCCCGCTCCAGGTGGAACCGGTCCACACCTGGTTGCACGGAAACGGCATCTGGAAATCGGGCGCGGCCTGCGCCGAGTGGGCGGCCGCAGCCAGCAGGAAAAACACAGCGCAGCACACCTTCGTTCTGGAACGGATACTCATTCGATCGCCTCCATTGCGTTGCAGGTCCGCGGATACGGACCTGTCGTGTCGTGTCCATGACGCACCGAACGGCGAGGCTCTGCGATGCGTATTCGCGCCGCTGTGCATTCATCGGGATCTTGCGGGAAAGACGGTGACGCATTGTTCGCATCAGCGTTGCCGCGGATGCGATGCGTGGTGCCGCTACCGGAATCCCCTTCGAGCCGCGTACCGATGTCGGCAGGATTATGCATCCGCACGACGATCGTCGTTATGCCGATATCGGGTGGAATAGTCAACCGAAGGGAAACCGACGTCAGAGCGGACTTTTCCTACGATGCATCGCGGCTCCGGTCGGCGGAGCGGCATACACTCGTCGGGCAGCATGGGACATCCTTCGCAACGACGATGCATGACGCTTCGCTGATGCAACTTACGACGATGCATGCGCCTTATGGTCTTGTTGTCCTTGGCCCGTCAGTACGCGCCAATGAAGTCCTTCTTGCCGATCTCCACGCCGTTGTTGCGCAGCAGATCGTAGGCCGTGGTGACATGGAAGAAGAACTGCGGCAGCCCGTACGACAGCAGATAGGCTTGGCCACCGATGCGGCGTTCCTTCGGTGTGCCGGGGCGCAACACGATCTCGCGCGCCTCGCCGCCTTCGAATCGCGCAGCGTCCAATCCACCGATGAAGGCCAATGTCGCGGCGATCCGCTGCTGCAGGTCGGCGAAGGTCTGGTCGCCGATCTCGTAGGCCGGGACGTCCTCGCCGGCAAGCCGCGCCGATACGCCGGTGGCGAAATCGCAGGCGATCTGCACCTGCCGCGCCAACGGGAACATGTCGGGGAACAATCGCGATTGCAGCAGCGCTGCGGGTTCGATCTTGCGCTCGGCAGCATGGGTTTCAGCCTTGCCCAGAACGCCGGAAAGAGCAATAAGCATCTGCTGGAACACGGGAACGGACGCGGTGTGCATCGAGAGGGGCATGAAGGATTCCAAGTGGGGTCGGGTTGATTTTCCCACATCATATCGCGCGGATCCCAGATCAACCGAAGGCGCTGTATATCGAAGCGCTGGCTCAGCGCTCCGTGGAGGTCAGACCACGCCGCCGGCCGAACAACGACTTGAAGACGCTAAATCCACGAATTTCGATCGCGGCAAGACGACGCCGAGCACGATTGCGTCGGCGTCGCCGCTGTCATGACGTCGCTTCGATCAACGTTTGACAAAATTGAAGGAGCTGAGGCACATGCGTTCGCGTTCCAGCGTCGGCGTATTGTCTGTAAACACGGTGACGCTATGAATGTCGCGCCTGTAGGCGCCGAGGGTGATCGAGCGATCGGGAGAGACGAATCCTTCGAACAGAATCGGCTGAATCAAGACACGTACATTGGGCAGCGGCGTCGGGGTCTCGCAGACCAGCACAATGTTGATCTTGCCGTCGGGCTTGAGGGTGTAGTCGCCGTCACAACTGAACTCGCTGCCCACTGAAAGCGGCGACTGGTTGGCCGAGGTCAGGGCCGCGGATATCTCGGTAATGAAACCATTCGGGATTTGCACAGTGCCATCGCGATTGAATTTCATCGTGCCGGTACCGTAAACGTTCACGAATTCGCCGTTGACGCGCATTTCTTTGGTGGCCGGGTCGATGCCAACGATCGACGGATCCATGAACGGTGTGCGTACGCAAGCCTGATTCAGCGAAAAACCGTAATTTTCGTTCAAAAAACGCGGCGGCTTCGAGTGGCCTTCCGCATGACTCGTCTGTTGGGCAACGCTGGCGAACGACAGCAGCGCAGCCGCGGCGACCGCAATGATGGCGAGATTGCGAGGGTAGAAGTTTGCTTTATACATGGATGTATTCCTGGTTTTGAGTGGACTGGAACGGATCGATGGATCTGAGGAAGGACTTCGATCACGGCATCAACACGTCGCGCGATAATCCGCATCCGGCGAATGCCTCGGCAAAGCGCTCGGGCGAGGACAGCCGGATCGGATCGGCACCGCTGAACAGCGCACCCCAACTGGATAAGTCCAGCTCGCGCTTCTGCTCCTCGCCGACCTTCTTGACGCACAGGTCGAACGCGAAATTCGGTCCGCCGCTGAGATAGCCGCGATAGCGACTAATCGCTTTCGACCAGCGCAAGGGACGCTGCAGAAAGGCAGCGGTCGACATGAAAACACAGTGTGTTCCCAGCCAGACCGCGCCCAGCATATTCGCGATCAGGCCCATGTCGCGGTAGATCGGCAACCAACTCACGATCGGCGTATCGGCGCGCGTGCTCATGCTGCGCTGCATAATCAGCTGGTTGTGCGAGAGATTACCGTGACTGACCATCACGCCTTTCGGCGCACTGGTCGAGCGTGAGGTGTACTGAAGGAACGCGATGGTGCTCTTATCTAGCGATGGCGGCACCCACAGCTTGCTGTCTGCGATATCGACGTCGTCACTATCAATGAACTTGAGCGCGGCTAGCGGCGGCTGGTCCGCAATCGCCTCGTGCTTGTGCGCCACGCAACGGCTGGAATAGAGCGCCGAATCAGGCGCGCAATCTTGAGCGATGGCTTCGAGCCGTAAATTGTGCTTTGTCGCGCGCGGCGGGAAAAGCAGAACGGCCACGAGGTTCGCGCATAAACAAGCGAAGAATCCGACCATGTAATCAACGCACGGCGGATACAAAATGAGCACACGGTCGCGCGGCGCGCACTGCTGCCGCGGCTTCACCGCCAGCGCGAACACGCGATCGCGAAATTCGCCGTACATGCAGCGTTCGGAGGGAACTTCGGCGCTCTCCAGAAAGATATAAGCGACCCAGTCTCCATGGCGCTCAGCCCTTTCCTGAAGCAACTTCACCCAGCTGGTGGAGAGGTCACGCAACCATTGCTCTGCCATGAGATCTCACTTGTCCATATGAAGCCCCCCCTCAAGGGGCGCCCGTCACCCAGCGCGTTTAAACGCTGACTGCTACTGCGCATTGCCTGTGGCCCCGCATCGCTTCCTTTCTACAATAGACTACAAAGCATATAAACAATGATACATTGCCGTAAAGATACATACTAGATTGGCGTCTCGTGCGAAACGCTATTTCTCGCGCCATAGGACC
>JAYUUH010000372.1:0-3647 GCA_043754745.1 Lysobacter sp. | reverse complement strand
GTTGAAACCGCCGGCCTTGTAGCCGCGAGCGGCCGAGAAATAGCCCATCGCGTGTTCGTTGAAGCGGTAGGCCGCCTTGAACGTGCCGGACCATTCCTTCTCTTCGCGACTCTGGTCGGTGCTGCGGCCGTTGTGGCGGACGTTGGTCCACGGCAGACAGGCGAAGCCGATCACCTGGGGCGCCGCAGCCGATGCCTGGGCGACGGTCAAACCGCGCGCGACGAGCGCGCCGACGACCCGGGCCGGGTTGCTCAGCATCGCTGCGCAGCCGGCGCCGCCGTTCGGGTTGCTGTAGCGCGAGGCCAGCTCTTTCTTTTCGCGGGTGTAGCGCAGGCCCAGGGTCAGATCGAGCGCATCGGTGACGTGCCAAGTGTTGTTGGTGAACAGGCCGACGCTCTTGGATTCCTGTTCGTAACGGTCGGATGCGGCATGACCGGCGAACAGGCTGCCGAATGGGCGACCTGCGGCCTGCGACAGGAACAACGGCGCGGTTGGGCTGGCGCCGAGGGCAGGATTGATCCGCGAGAGCAGCGCGATCGAGAGATAAGGCTCGTAAGCATTACCGACGCGATAGGCCTCGTTGCGCTTCAGGTTCTCGTCGGCATAGAACGCGCCGACCAGCCAGTCGAGCTTGTGGCTGGTGCCGGTGAGGCGGAATTCCTGGCTGAACGTGTTGAAGCGGCTGGAGTTGTCGCCTTCGGTCGGGTTGCGATAGAGCAGATCCGCAGTGCTGTAATCGAAGTCGATGCCGTTGATGGACTGCCACTTGCGCTGCGCGGTGACCGACGTGAATGTGGCGCCGCCGAACCACGGGGTTTCCCAGTCGACCTGGCCGCTGACGCCCTGGTCCTTCATGTACTGCGCGGTGCTGCGGTTGGCCCAGCCGCGACGCGCGAAGGGATCCGCCACCGGGGCCACGCCGCTGTCCGACGACAGCGCATCGAGGATCGCTGCGGTCGGGCCGCGGACGATGGTGACACTGGCGCAACAAGTCTCGTCGCGATTGCTGAAGTCGCCGGTCAACAGGATGTCCAGCGTGTCGGTGGGTTCGAACAACACCTGGCCGCGGAACGTGTGGAAATTCTGCGTCTGGTCTTCGGTTTCGGTGCGCGGACCGCTGCCGGTGCGGACATCGAGGTAACCGTCGCGCTTGCGCTTGGCGGCATACAGGCGGAATGCCGACATGTCGTTGAAGGAATCGCCGTAGGAACCGGACACGCCGACCGCGCCGTAATTGCCGATGGTGAGTTCCGCTTCGGCGCTCTGCTGATAGCTCGGACGCTTGGTCACGACGTTGATGACGCCGGCGGAGGTGTTCTTCCCGAACAGGGTACCCTGCGGGCCCTTCAGCACTTCAATGCGCTCGAGTTCGCCGAGATCGCCGAAGCCCACGCCGTTGCGCGGGCGGTAGACGCCGTCGATCACCACGCCAACCGAGGATTCGAGACCGGCGTTGTCGCCGACCGTACCGATGCCGCGGATGCGGGCCGTGGTCAGCGACTCGCTCTGCGTACTGGTGACGGTGAGGCCCGGAACGAGCTGCTGCAGATCCTTGATGTCGCGGACGCCGCTGTCTTCCAGCATCTTCTCGGACAGTGCGGTCACCACCACCGGCACGTCCTGCAGCGCTTCCTCGCGCTTCTGCGCAGTGACCGTGATCTTGTCGAGCGTCGAAGCTTCCTCTTCATCTGCACCGCTGTCCTGGGCCAGCGCCAGCGGCGCCTGCACCAAGCCAACCAGCGCCACCAGAAGTGCCCGGGTCAAAATCGAATGTTGCGGTGCACGATAATTCATGTTCCCCCTCCTCGCCCTGTGTCGTTAAGTATTGTTGTTTGTCGTTATACGTGGTCGTTGTTCGATCATCGGCGGCGTGCCTCCGGCGTGTCGTCGCGTCCCCATCGCGCGCATTGCGAAGCCTCTGTGATTTCCCCGCACTGCCCCCGAGGGCCGCATCGCCGTCCCCTCGTCTGCTGTGTCCGGGGGTTACCGCGCACCGACGGTAGCACATGATTCGCCGGCTGTGAGCATGACCAAAGCACTGCCAGGCAGCCGCTGGCATACTAGTCGTTCTGCCCCCAGCCAAGCGCTCCGACGCGCCCGGCGGCCTCCCCCGAACGCACCTGTGTCCGACACCGCATCCTCTCCCCGCGTCGCCAGCGACCAGCACACGCCCCTCATGCGCCAGTTCTTCGCCGCCAAGGCGGAGCATCCGGACGTATTGATGTTCTTCCGTATGGGCGATTTTTACGAATTGTTCTACGACGATGCGCGCAAGGCCGCGCGCCTGCTCGACATCACCTTGACGCAGCGCGGCAATTCCGCCGGCCAGCCGATTCCGATGGCGGGCGTGCCGGTGCACGCCTACGAGGGTTATCTGGCGCGGCTGGTCGCGCTGGGCGAATCGGTCGCGATCTGCGAACAGATCGGCGACCCGGCGCTGGCGAAGGGGCTGGTCGAACGCAAGGTGGTACGCATCGTTACGCCCGGCACGGTCACCGACGAGGCGTTGCTGCAGGACCGCCGCGACACGTTGCTGATGGCGGTGGTGAGAGGTGGCGCATCCTCGAGAAGCAGCGGCTACGGCATCGCGTGGGCGGATCTCGCGGGTGGGCGTTTCCTGGTGAACGAAGTGTCCGGCGACGACATGCTGGAAGCCGAACTCGCCCGGCTCGATCCCGCCGAACTGCTGCTCCCCGACGAAGACGGCTGGCCAGCGTCGCTGGCGAACCGCAGCGGCGTGCGCCGGCGCGCGCCGTGGCTGTTCGATGCCGACAGCGGCCGCCGGCAGTTGCTGCAGTTCTTCAATCTGTTCGACCTGACCGGCTTCGGTATCGACGGCAAGCCCTTGGCCATCGCCGCGGCCGGCGCGCTGCTGGGCTACGTCGAGGAAACCCAGAAACAGCGGCTGCCGCACCTCACCGCAATCCGCATCGAGGCCAGCGACGGCGCGATCGCGATGAACGCGGCTACCCGCCGCCACCTCGAACTCGACACCCGCGTCGATGGCGACACCCGGCACACCCTGCTCGGCGTGCTCGACAGCACGGTCACGCCGATGGGCGGCCGCCTGCTGCGGCGCTGGCTGCATCGCCCGCTCCGCGAACGCCGGATTTTGGGCGAACGCCATGATGCCGTGCAGCAACTGCTCGCGGCGCGCGCCGACCATGATGTCCGCGACGCCTTCCGCGGCCTCGGCGACACCGAACGCATTCTCTCGCGGGTGGCCTTGCGCAGCGCGCGGCCGCGCGACCTGTCAACCCTGCGCGATGCGCTGCTGCTGCTGCCGAAGGTCCGCGATGCGCTGTCCGGCATCGATTCCCCGCGGTTGCTGGCGCTGTGCGCCGAACTCGGAGAACACGACGCGCAGGCCGCGTGGATGGCGGGCGCCATCGTGCAACAGCCGCCGCTGCTCGCGCGCGACGGCGGCGTGATCGCCGAAGGCTTCGATGCCGAACTCGACGAACTGCGCACACTCAGTACCCATGCGGACCAGTTCCTGATCGACCTGGAAGCGCGCGAACGCGCGAGCAGCGGCATCGCCACGCTGAAGGTCGGCTACAACCGCGTGCATGGCTACTTCCTTGAGATCAGTAAAGGCCAGAGCGACAAGGCGCCCGTGCATTACACGCGCCGGCAAACCCTGACCG
>JAYUUH010000371.1:0-3665 GCA_043754745.1 Lysobacter sp. | reverse complement strand
TTCTGATCGCGCATCTTCTTCACCGTATCCAACTGCGGATATTTCGAGGTGAGATGGCTCAGTAATGCGCCGGTATCGACCGTGTCACCGGTGGTCTTGGCCGACCATTTCTGGTGAAGCGCTTCAGCCATGAGCCCGGTGCCGGCGTTGTGGCCGGAATCGTGGCTCGCCAGCGAACCGAATGCGGTGGTCGCTTCATTCACCCGCAGCAGGGTCGCGGTAAGCGCCGCCGGCTGCGAATACGCCTTGCCGTGCCATGTATTGGGCTTGGGACTCAGCGAGTCGCTGTGGCCGGCGACCAGCGCCTTGTTGGCACGGGTCAACTCAGTCACGTTGAAAGTGGGAAACAGCTTCTCGTATTTCGTACTTTGCTTGGTCACCTGGCTGGTTGCGACCAACTGCGTCCATCCGGTGCCATCGGTCGGCGCGAAATGAACCGATGGGCCTTCGAACACGCTGTGGCTGGCACCACCGGGGCGTACCGCGAACGGCCCGCCGCTTTGCAGATGCTGCTGTACGTCATGCAGGCTCTTGGCCCGCGGCGGCGTCTGCGGGGCGAACCCGCCCGGGTAAAACGATCTGCCATCGCTCATCGTGCACTCCTCTCAATGTTCAGAATTTACGGTGACACCCTGGAGGTCCGATCGAAATTCATGACGATGTGTCTCCATGCGTAACCAGCGGATGCGCAGCGCCGGCCGCGAGTGCTGACGAAAAGTCATGCAGATCCAGGGCAAGACCGGCGAACAGCGCGGGGATCTCGTCGCCCTCCCCGCCCCCATCGCAGCGCGGGTAGTGCTGCGCACGACAATAGGCCAGCATGTCGCGCCATTGGCCCAATGCGGCGCCCTCGAGATTGGATACGACCTGCCGCATGTGCCGCGACAAAGCCAACAGCGCACGCGGGTCGCCGAACTGCGCATGCAACAAGGCCAGACATTGCACGGGCGACACCGCGGACAGCGCCTCCATCGCAAGCAGCAATTGCACGTGATCGTCCGGATGGGGAAGGCCCAATACCTCCGGAAGGCATTCCTGCAATCGACCGCCGGCGATATCGTGCAATGCGATATGCAGCACGCGACCATCGTCGTCCCGCTGCGATTGATGCACGCTGGCGCCCTGCGCCCGATGCCACCGCGCCAGCGCCTCGAAATTCACGCGAAGCAATGCGCCGAGGCCGTTGGAGGGCGCATCGCTACGCTCAGGATCCAGCGCGCCCCTGCGGATCTGTGCGATGTCCTTGGCGCACAGGTCGGATGCGCGCAGCAACAATCGCCCGCCGCTGCTCTGAAGCAATGCCGACAGCGCGCGCATCGTCCCATGCGGAAGCGTGAAGGCAGCGTCGTCCATCGACTGTCGATAGGTCGAAAGCAGCCGCATCACGCCATCGCGCCGGGTCGTCGCGCGCCATTCCAGGCCGCCGCGACCGTCGCACCAGGCCTCCATCAGTTCGCCGGAGCGCGCGGCATACAGACCCTGCGCAAGCGATGAAATGCCTTCGTGCGCCAACACCACGATGGGGTTGCGGATGATCTGCGCCGGCATGCGCGCGCGCTGGCGATCGGGTAACGCGCTGTCGGGAGACGAACGATCGAGGAACGCATGTTCGAGCAGCAGACTGCCGTTGGACACCAGCGGTTTCAGCAGCGGATGCGCGGCAAGGCGGGCATGGTGACCGCTATCGGCGCAGCAGGCCATGTAGCGGATCGGTGCGCCGCGCGGCGCGCGCGACCGGAGAGCGCCTTCAACACGCGCCACGCCCGTTCGCCTTCGCCGGGCGCAAGATCGATCACCCAGACGACCTCGGCCGGATCGATCGCGTGCGTCGCCAAACCGGTGTGCTGGAATGCAAGCACCGTCTGCGCATCGTCCTCGGCTTCGCGCAGCGCACGCACGCGGCCGGCTATCCATGCCGTACGGACCGCCCCGCCGAAGGGTCGCGGCGTGGCTGCGCCGTGGACGGGATCGGGCAGCGGGCCGGGTCCGATCAGCATGCCCCACTCCACGCGGCGTTTGTCCACCTCGGGCGATCTCGTCCGCGGCAGTGCGGGATCCTGCGCATGCCGATGTCGTATCGTGGATGCGCGCTCACGTCCTGTCCTTGAAGGAGGACAGGCCGCCGCTTTTTCTGCGCGCGATCAACATTAGTGCGAACGGGGTCGAATCCGGGCCTTGGATTCCGCCGGTCTGGGTGGCCGACGTCGTCGTTGATGGATGCTCCGGAACGCCATGCCGGGCGATGGTCTGCGCCGTGCCGTGCAATGCGCGCAGCATCTGCACGCTTTGTGCGAATGTCGACAGTAGTCCCGGACGCGATCCGGCCTGCGTGTCGTGCCCCGGATTCGCCGACGCATGCACAGGAGCCGACGTCCGCATTGGCGTCAGCGACGGCGGTGCCGACTCGTTCTGCATGCCCTTGGTCACCTGTCGCAGCGCGTGCATCGCCTGGAACCCGTGGCCGAGCGAAGACAGCAGGCCCGGATTCGGCGTCTCCTGCATCCGGCTCAGCGCGGCCACGTGCTTCTGCGCCTTCGCCACCGCAGGGCCGGCATGCTTGAAAGCCGCCGTGGCGGCCGGCGACGAAGCCGCGGCCGCCTTGAACGCGGATTTCACGGATTGTGCAGCGGATGGCGTTTCCTTCGCCATTTCGCGCGTCACCTGGCGCAGCGAATGCATCGCCGACACGCCGTGCCGCAATGAGGACAGCAAACCCCGGTTCGGCTGCGCCAGCGCCTTGAGATGCGGGGCCGCCGCCTTGACCGCGGGTGCCGCGCGCTTGAATGCCGCCTTGGCCGCGGGCGACGAATTGGCTGCGTTTTTCAGCGCATGCTTCACGTTCACCGGCGCGTGTCCGTGCGACTGCGCGCCTTTCGGTATCGCGATGCGCATCTTCGCCGCGATCAGGACCGCGACCGGTTTTGCGGCCGGCGACTTCGCGACCGGGCCCTGGCCTGTCGTGCTGCTCATGAACGTCTACTCATGGCCCTGCTCCTGTGCGGTATTGCGAACGACTGCAGCGATATTCGACACCGGCTCACGCGGCCGGCGGATGCCCGGCCGCCGGGTCGCCCAGTCCCAGCAATTCGAAAATATTGATCTGTCCGCCGCAGCGCACGAACACTTCGCTGTAGAGCTGCGCGGTATTCAGGCCGCCCCAGGCCACGGCGCGCCGGATCAGGTACGGCACCGGGCTGTGCGGTTCGATGGTTTCGAGCGCATGCGCGATATCGGCAAGCGCGGAATAGACCTCGCGCCGGTCGAGCGATCCCACCACGGCGTCGTCGACGCGGACGTGACCGTTGTCCACCATGTCGAAGTCGACGTCTTCGCTGGGCGCCGCGGTCGGCGCGGACATACCGCGCCTGCGCGCTTCGGCGACCAGCACCACTTCGATGCGTTCCAGCAGATTGCGCATGGCGCTCAAGCCGGGCGCTTCTTCTCCGAACTGCGCATCCAGCGTGCATTCCAGGCGCTGCAACGCAGCCAGACCATCGGTCAGGCACGCCTGCAGAAACACGATGCGTTCGTCGGACGTACAGGCCAGCGCCGCGCCGACGTCGCCCAGCGTCGCGCCCTCGATCTCGGCCTCGCGCTGTTTGCCCAGGCTGGCACGCAATTGTTCGTTGCGCTGCGCCTGCTCCCAGTCGTTCCACGCATAGTCG
>JAYUUH010000370.1:0-11132 GCA_043754745.1 Lysobacter sp. | reverse complement strand
CCGATCTCGCTGCGATCGGCGACAGGCGCGTCACCATGCTGCAGTGGGCGCTGTTCACCCGCAGTCTCGATGGCGTGCAGGTGCTGCTCGATGCCGGGGCCGATCCCGCGCAGCCTGGCATGGATGGCGACACCGCTGTCCATTTCGCCTGCATGCTCGAAGAGCCGCATTTCCTGGAGGCGCTGTTGGCCCACGGCGCCGACCCCAACGTGCCGAACGTCGACACTGGCGCCGCCCCTCTGCGCGCCGCGCTGGTGACCGAGCGCGAGCAGCAGTTCCACATCCTCCTCGCCGCCGGCGCCAACCCCGATCATGCGGACGACATGGGCAACACGCCGCTGCACGTCGCGGGCCTGATCAACGAGCCGGAGCGCGCGCTGGACCTGCTCAAGGCCGGCGCGGATCCCGCGCTTCGCAACGCGCAGGACGTGACTTTCCAACGGTATCTGTTCATGACCCGGCCCGATCTGCTCGACGCGGACACCAGCCGGACATGGGAAGCGGTGCTGACCTGGTTGCTCGAGCACGACATCCCGCTGGACACCGCGCCGGTCTGATCTCCCGCATCGGAGGCGTCCATCCGCTCGCGCGCCGTTCCATCTTCCATTTCAGTCCAGCAGCATCGTCATGGAATATTTCCGCGGCTTGTTGAGCCCGCTACTTCGCGACCCAGGGCGAATTGGGCTCCCCGTCCGGCCGGGTGGCCCTGGTCGATGCGGAGCAGGCGAAGCAAACGCCCCTGAGCCAGAGCAGTCGCGAGTCGATGGACCCCTCGAGTCAGCAGGCGCCGGCCCTCGATGTCACCCCCCAGCAGCGGGTCATGCACCGGGAGTGATCGCGTTCCGGACTTCGCGGTGCGGAAATCACCTGTAGGATCGATCTCGAAGTTTCGATTGGCGTCCGCGAAAGCGGCCGGCCGAACCCCATCCGGGAGTGTCATGTCCAACGTTCCGACCCGCATTTGCGTCTTCGCCGTATCGCTTATGATGGCGATCTGCGTGGTCGTTCCTGCCTGTGCAATGGAGAAACAGATGTCCGCAACAGCTGAAGTCCGTGCGGTGGACGCACGCGAAGTATTCGCCGATCCGCGCGTGGCCGAACTGGCCGAGGCGATCGCCAGGGGCGATGCCGGCCAGGTCCGCACGCTGGCCGCCGGCGTCGATCTTTCGACGACAGGCGACAAGAACGTCACCCTGCTGCAATGGGCGCTGTTGAACAAGCGCCTCGACAGCATGAAGGCCCTGCTCGATGCCGGCGCCGACCCGCTGCAGCCGGGCATGGACAGCGATACGGTCGTGCACATGGCCGCGATGGCCAACGACAGCGCCTATCTGTCCGAACTGCTCGCCCGCAAAGTGAATCCGAACGTCGCGAACCCGGTTTCCGGCGCCGGCCCGCTCCGCTCCGCACTGATGGGCGAACGCGAAGAACAGTTCCGCGCGCTGCTTGCGGCGGGCGCCGACCCGAATATGGCCGATCGCATGGGCAATACGCCGCTCCACGTCGCCGGCCAGATCAACGAGCCCGCGCGCACGCTGGACCTGTTGAACGCCGGAGCTGATCCCGTGACCCGGAACGCTCAGGGCGTGACCTTCCAGCGCTATCTGTTCATGACCCGTGCCGCGCTGTTGAATGCCGAGACTCGGAAACACCGCGAAGCGGTCGAGGCGTGGCTCGCATCGCACGGCATTCCGCTCGAAGGCGCGCGCTGAGCGCAGTCCGCACGATCCGCCGACCGGCTCCGGCACGGTCCGAATATTCCGGTTTCAGGGAGTGGTAAAGGATGAACGCGCAATTCGATCCAGATCGTCGTGAGGTCCGCCAGGTGGTCGACCCGCTGAGCGGGCAGACCTTCAATCGTCCGTCGTTCGGGGACGAAGTGCGCGGTACCGCGCCCAAGGAGATCGACATCACGCTCGCCCACATCGCGCGCGACGTCTACACCTCCGACGACCGCCAGCGTGGCGACACCGCGCAGTTCCGCCCGCTGACCGACGAACAGTTCCGTCAGGTCGGTATCGATCCGGCGCTGCGCACCAGCAACGCCAGCGGCTTCGACGCCGATATCTACGGCGACGGGCAGGGCCGCTACGTGCTCGCGTTTCGTGGCACCGATGCAGGCAAGGACTGGGGCACCAATCTCGGTCAGGGTCTTGGCTTCGAGACCGCCCAGTACAACCAGGCGATCATGCTGTCGCGCCAGGCCAAGGTCGCGTTCGGCGACGAACTGGTGATCACCGGCCACTCGCTCGGCGGCGGGCTCGCCGCGGTCGGCGCGGCGATCACCGACACCCCGGCGGTCACGTTCAACGCCGCCGGCGTGAAGGACAAGACCCTGGAACGCGTCGGTCTGGACGCGTCCGCAGTGAAGGAAGAGGCGACCCACGGCCAGATCCGCCGCTATGCGGTGGACAACGAGATATTGACCGGTCTTCAGGAACGCAACATCGCCACGCGCTACCTGATGCCCGATGCGATGGGCCACAAGATCGAACTGCCGGACCCCGACCCGCAGGGTTTCTGGCAGCGGGTGAACCCGGTCCAGTCGGTCAAGCACAGCGTGCAGATGCATTCGATGGACTCGGTGATCACCGCCCAGGAGAAATTCTTCGGCTACGGCCTGCGCGCCGATGCGACGATGACCCACCAGGATCATCCGTTCCACGCCCAGTTCCAGCGCAACTTCGACCAGTTGCAGCCGGCGCTGCAGCAGCAGGGCCTCGATGTCCGTCAGAGCCAGAACGTAGCCGGCGCATTGACCCTCGCCGCGCATCGCGAAGGCGTCAATCCGGATCAGGCGACGCTCAGCAACGACGGCAGCCGTGCGTTCGCGGTGCACGGCCAGCAGCCGGAAACGCAGGTTTATTCGCAGGTGTCGGTCAACGTCAGCATGCACACGCCGCTGGTCGAAACCAGCCGCCAAGCCGTGGTCGAACTCAACCAGGGCCAGCAACACCAGGGCCACACCCAGCCCTCCGCGACGCAACAACAGAACGCGCCCCCGCAAGCTGCGCCGCAAGTGGAGCCGAACCAGGAGCAGGCGCCCATCAGCCGCGGCGCCCGCTGAGCCCGGCCTCGAGTCGCGAGCCGCTTGGACCCTCGGCCACAGGCTGGCCCAGACCCACTCAGCTTCGGCAGAAGTTCTATCCGGTGAAAGTCGCCGAAGCATGCGGTCGACATGCACTACATTCCAGGCCGCCACCACGCGCGGTCGCTGAAGTTCAACGCTTTGATTTGCATGGGAAACCATGCGCAGGCATAATGGCCGGCCCGGTTCGCCGGGGTGCATGACCGTTACCGTGGACCCGTCTTGATTTCGAGGGATTCTTCTTTCGGATCAATGACCTATCAACCGGCAGGGCAGGACGGAAAGTGTGGTTGCTCAGGCACCCACCGCCCAGGCCAGTACTCGAAACGACCCCAAGGACCTCTGCAATGCCCAAGATCAAGACCAATCGGGCGGCGGCCAAGCGCTTTCGGAAGACAGCTTCCGGCAAGTACAAGTGCGGCCACGCCAACAAGAGCCACATCCTCACCAAGAAAGCGACGAAGCGGAAGCGCAACCTGAGGCAGACGAACCACGTTCGCGCCGAAGACGCAGGCCGTCTCGACCGCATGCTTCCGTATTTGTGAGGAGATTGAACAATGGCACGAGTTAAACGTGGTGTAACGGCGCGTCGCCGCCACAAGAAAATCCTGAAGCAGGCCAAGGGCTACTACAACGCCCGCCGCAAGGTCTTCCGCGCCGCCAAGCAGGCGGTCACGAAGGCGCTGCAGTACGCCTATATTGGCCGCAAGCAGAAGAAGCGCAATTTCCGCACGCTGTGGATCGCGCGCATCAACGCCGCTTCGCGCGCCAACGGCATCAGCTACAGCCGCTTCATCAACGGTCTGCTGAAAGCCGGTATCACCCTCGACCGCAAGGTGCTGGCGGACATCGCCGTGCATGACGCGAAGGGCTTTACCGCGCTGGCTGAGAAAGCGAAAGACGCGCTCGCGGCATAAGGCACGAAGCATTTCCCGCAGGCGGGCGCGCAGCGCCGAGCCTGCGGCGGAATCATCGAACCATGCATGGGGAAGGGCGCAAGTCCTTCCCCATGTTCGTTTCCGGAAGGCGAAACCGAATCAGTTTCTGCCGTCGTCATCCCGGGCGAAGCGAGCGACCTGCGTTTGCGGCGATCGGAGTGCGACAGCACATCACTCCCGCTGTCGCGGAATCCAGGGCGAATCACGTTCGGAATGACAACGAAAAGGCCGTGAGCACATGAGCGATATCGAACCCCTCTCGACGCAGGCCCTCGCCGACATCGCGGCCGCCGATACTCCCGACGCGCTGGAAGCGCTGCGGGTCGCGCTGCTCGGCAAGAGCGGCAGCATCACCGCACAGCTCAAGGCGCTCGGCGCATTGCCCGCGGACCAGCGCAAGGCGGCTGGCGAAGCCATCAACCGCGCGCGCGACGCCATCGGCGACGCGCTGTCCGCACGCAAGATCGCGCTCGACGACGCCGTACTCGATGCGCGCCTCGCCGGCGAAATAATCGATGTCACGCTGCCGGGCCGCGACGCCGCGCGCGGCGGCCTGCATCCGGTCAGCCGCACGCTGGAGCGCATCTCCGAGATCTTCGGTCGCCTCGGCTACGAACTCGCCGACGGCCCCGAGATCGAGGACGACTGGCACAACTTCGAGGCGCTGAATTTCCCGCCGCACCATCCGGCGCGGGCGATGCACGATACGTTCTATTTCCCACCCAACAGCCGTGGCGAAGCCCGCCTGCTGCGCACCCACACCTCGGGTTGCCAAGTGCGCTACATGCTCGACCGGAAACCACCGCTGCGGATGATCGCCGCCGGCAAGGTCTATCGCAGCGACAGCGACCAGACCCACACGCCGATGTTCCATCAGGTCGAAGGTCTGCTGGTGGACGAACACGCCAGCTTCGCCGATCTCAAGGGCACGCTCGCCGAATTCGTGCGCGCGTTCTTCGAGCGCGACTTCGAGATGCGCTTCCGTCCGAGCTACTTCCCGTTCACCGAGCCGTCCGCCGAAGTCGATATCGCCTGGCAGCAGCCGGACGGTTCCACGCGCTGGCTTGAGGTGCTGGGCTGCGGCATGGTCCATCCGAACGTGCTGCGCAACGTCGGCATCGACCCGGAGCGCTACACCGGCTTCGCCTTCGGCCTCGGCGTCGAGCGTTTCGCGATGCTGCGCTACGGCGTGAGCGACCTGCGCGATTTCTTCGACAACGACGTGCGCTTCCTGGGGCAGTTCGCGTAGGGCGGGCCCAGGCCCGCCATTGCGGCGTATCCGCTGGCGTCGAACGATGATCGAAATGGTTTGATCGTTGTTGATGTGTCGGAAAAATCAAGACGGCGGGCCAGGGCCCGCCCTACGCGACAACATAGGGTTCCACAGCATGAAATTCTCCGAAAACTGGCTGCGCCAACACGTCAAGACCGATGCCTCGCGCGATGAGCTCGCGGCGACGCTTACCGCCATCGGTCTCGAAGTCGAAGAGCTGACGGTGCTCGGCGCATCGCTCGACGGCGTGATCGTGGCGCGCATCGTCGAATGCGCCAAGCATCCGGAAGCCGATCGCTTGCAGGTCTGCCAAGTCGACGCCGGCATGGGTACGTTGCAACAGATCGTCTGCGGCGCGCCGAATGCGCGTCAGGGCCTGGTCGCGCCGCTCGCCACCATCGGCACGCGGGTCGGCGAACTCACGATCAAGGCGGCGAAACTCCGCAATGTCGAATCCAACGGCATGCTGTGCTCGGCGAAGGAGCTCGGCATCGATGCCGACGCCTCCGGCCTGCTGGAACTGCCGGCCGATGCGCCGGTCGGCACACCGCTCGCGGACTATCTCGGCCTGCCCGATGCCAGCATCGAACTGAAGCTCACCCCGAATCGCGCCGACTGCTTCAGCGTGCGCGGCATCGCGTTCGACGTCGCCGCCGCCTGCAACAGCGAAGTCGTGCCGCTCGATGCCGCGCCGGTGCCGGCGGGCAGCGATGCGACGCTGGTCGTGGAACTCGATGCCGGCGCCAAGGTGCCGCGCTTCGTGGGCCGGGTGATCGATGGCGTGGACGCAAGCGCGCCATCGCCGCCGTGGATGGCCGAACGCCTGCGCCGCAGCGGCGTGCGCCCGATCAGTTTCCTGGTTGACGTGACCCAGTACGTGATGCTGGAGCTCGGTCAGCCGATGCACGCTTTCGACAAGGACACGCTGCATGGACCGGTCGTGGTGCGTCACGCGCGCGCGGGCGAACAGGTGAAGCTGCTCGACGGTCGCACGGTGTCGCTCGACGAGGATCTGCTAGTGGTGTCCGATAGCTACGGCGGCAAGGCCGCGCGTGCGGTCGCGCTGGGCGGGATCATGGGCGGCCACGATACCCGCGTCACCGACACCACGCGCAACGTGTTTCTCGAAGCGGCGCACTGGATTCCCTCCGCGATCATTGGCCGCAGCCGCAAGCTCGGACTGCACACCGACGCCGGCCATCGCTTCGAGCGCGGCGTCGATCCGGAACTGCCGCGGATCGCGGTGGAGTACGCGACGAAGCTCATTCTCGACATCGCCGGCGGCGTGCCGGGCCCGGTGATCGAAGCTGTGCGCGGAGCCGATCTGCCGCAGCCCCAGGTCGTGGGCCTGCGCCGCGAGCGTCTCGCGCGTGTGCTCGGCGTGCGCGTGGCCGATGCAGAGGTCGAACGCATCCTGCGTGCGCTGGGTTTAGGCGTGGAGGCGACCGCCGAGGGGTGGCGTGTGACCGCGCCGACCCGCCGCTTCGATATCGCGATCGAAGAGGATCTGATCGAAGAGATCGTGCGCATCCACGGTTACAACGCCATTCCGACCACGCTGCCCGGCGGCGCCACGCGGGTGGTGTCGCCCAGCGAGACCGTCCTGGACGAAGCGACCGTGCGCCGGCAACTGGTCGCTCGCGATTTCCTCGAAGCGATCAATTACGCCTTCGTCGACGACGAACTGCTGGCGAAGTGGCAGGTCACCGACGGCGGCGTACCGCTGGCCAACCCGCTCAGCGCCGAATTGAGCACGATGCGCACGATGCTGCTGCCCGGGCTGGTCGCTGCGTTGGGCCGCAACGTCGCGCGCCAGCAGTCGCGGGTGCGGTTGTTCGAAGTCGGCAAGGTCTTCGCGGCCCGCATCGGCGAGGCCCCGCTCGAAACCCGCCGCCTGGCGGCCGTGATCTGCGGCGACGCCCGGGCCGAGCAGTGGGGCGCCCAGGGCCGTCCGGTGGATTTCCACGATCTGAGGGGCGACCTCGACAGCCTGGCCATCGCGGTCGGGGCCGAACTCCATTACCGCCCGTCGCAGTCGGCCTGGGGGCACCCGGGGCGTTCGGCCGACGTGTTCCGGGTCGAAGAGGGCAGTGGTCGGGTCAACATCGGCTGGATCGGACAGCTCCATCCGCGGCTGCAGAAGGCGCTGGATCTGGATACCGTCGCGGTGGCCTTCGAGGTCGATCTTGCGGCGCTGCAGCAGCGTCCACTGGCCCGTTCGGCTGCGCTCAGCCGCTATCCGTCCGTCCGCCGGGACCTCGCGTTCGTCGTCCCGGAAACCGTCTCTTGGGCGGCTGTGGCCGCTACCGTAAAACGTGCCGCAGGCCCGTCGTTGCGGGACCTCCGGCTGTTCGACCGCTACGTCGGCAAGGGGGTCGAAAGCGGATGCAAGAGCCTCGCTATGGGCTTGATTCTCCAAGAGGAATCACGCACTCTGACCGACCGCGATATCGATCAGGCGGTGGCTCAGGTCATCGCTGCGCTGCGCGGGGAACACGGGGCGGAAATCCGCTCGTGAGCCAAGGTTTGCCGGTATTCGCCGGGCAAGCGGTGGCGTGTTCTGGGCTCGTTTTGGGGGAAACGGATGGCATTGACCAAGGCTGAAATGGCCGAGCGACTGTTCGACGAAGTCGGACTGAACAAGCGCGAGGCGAAGGAATTCGTGGACGCGTTCTTCGACGTGCTCCGCGAGGCGTTGGAGCAGGGACGCCAGGTCAAGCTGTCCGGGTTCGGCAATTTCGACCTGCGGCGCAAGAACCAGCGCCCCGGCCGCAATCCCAAGACCGGCGAAGAGATTCCGATTTCCGCCCGCACGGTGGTGACCTTCCGCCCGGGCCAGAAGCTGAAGGAACGCGTCGAAGCCTTCTCCGGAGGCCCCGGTGCTTGATCCCGGCAGCAATCGAGAGCTTCCGCCGATCCCGGCGAAGCGCTATTTCACCATCGGCGAGGTCAGCGAGCTGTGCGACGTCAAGCCGCACGTGCTGCGCTATTGGGAAACCGAGTTTCCCAGCCTCAAGCCGGTGAAGCGTCGCGGCAACCGCCGCTACTACCAGCGTCACGACGTCCTGATGGTCCGCCAGATCCGCAGCCTGCTGTACGAACAGGGCTACACCATTGGTGGCGCGCGGCTGCGTCTCGACGGCGACGGGGCCAAGCAGGAATCGGCGATGAGCTCGCAGATCATCCGCCAGGTGCGGATGGAGCTGGAAGAAGTGCTCCAACTTCTCAAGCGTTGACCGCTGGCCCAGCCTGCATCCGAGCGGGTACAATGTCCGACTACCCGGGGTATAGCGCAGCCTGGTAGCGCACCAGTCTGGGGGACTGGTGGTCGTCGGTTCGAATCCGGCTACCCCGACCAATTCGATGCCTTCACCCAAGCCCACGCTTGGCTGAATGCGAACAACGAAGCCCGGCGATGCCGGGTTTTTTTGTTGGACAGTCAGCACCGTTTTTCCCCACAGGACGTCTATATGCGTCATTTTTTTTCAGGAGCTTTTCCTTCTATTTCCCTCGTGCCGGCGCTGTTCTTTGTCGCATTGTCCGGCAGTGTTTCCGCGCAGACGGCGCCTGCCGATAGCGCTCTTCCGGTCGATCCGCTCAGCGTGCAGACTTCTAGTCCGCAGGATCTCGAAACCATCGTGATCGCTGGACGCTACCCTGGCCCGGGGTTGTGGAAAATACGCAAAGGAGACCACGTGCTGTGGATCCTCGGTTCGCAGTCGCCCTTGCCCAAGCGCATGGACTGGGATTCGGCCAATGTTGAGCGCATCATCGCCCGCTCGCAGGAAGTATTGATGCCGCCGGCTGTGGAGATGGACCCGGATGTGGGGTTTTTTCGTGGATTGACGCTGTTGCCGTCGTTGTTCAAGGCGTTGAAGAATCCGGATGGGAAAACTCTCAGCGAGGTATTGCCGGCGGTGCAATACGCGCGTTGGCAGGTGCTCAGGCAGCGCTACATCATCAACAATGCCAGCATCGAAGAATGGCGGCCGATCTTCGCCGCAGCGGCACTCTACGAAAAGGCGATTGATCGCTCGGGAATGACCGAGAAGGATATTGTCTCCGATGTGATACGCAGGGTCGCCAAGAAGTATCGGGTTCATATCACCACGCCGAAGGTCGCCATCAAGATCAACGACCCAAAGGCATCGCTCAAGGCGTTCTCGAACGAAGCCATCGACGATCAGGAGTGCTTCCGCAAGACACTCGATCATATCGAAAGAGATCTTGGCAGCATGATCCAACGCGCCAACGCTTGGGCGGAAGGTGACATCGAAACCCTCCGAGCATTGCGCTACTCGAATCAGTTTAATGCTTGTTTCGCGGCTTTTAGCAGCAGCGCGGTCGCACGCAAAGAAGGCATGCTGGATGTCGAAAAACGGCTGACGTATATCTGGCTTGATGCAGCGGAAGCGGCATTGGCCAAGAACGCATCATCGTTTGCGGTGCTGCCTGTCCATGAATTGTTGAAGGCGGACGGTTATTTCGAGGCAATGGCGGCGAAAGGCTATGTGATCGAAGAGCCGTGAGTCCGGCCGTGCATTGAATGCGAAAGTTTGCCCTCAGCCCGCCGCACGTGCGGCGGGCTGAGCTTTGAGTGCAGGCTAGCGTTCGACGCAGCGGATGCCGTCGATATCGAGTCCTGCTTCCGTGAGCAGATCTTCGCGGCTGGCGTGATGCTGGAAGGCGTCCGGCAGACCGAGGTGCTGGATCGACATCTGCACGTTGGCCTCTGCGAGCAGCTCTGCTACGCCCGCGCCGGGCACCGCCTGCGACCACGTTGTCTTCCATCGTGACGAAGTCGTCGTGGCTCTCGCCAGTTCGAGGATCAGAGCGCGGTCCAACGGGCGCACGAAGCGCATGTTGACCACGGTGAGACCCAGCTCATCGCCGACCTGTTCGGCGGCGGGCATGATCGCGCCGAACGCCAGCAGCGCGATGCGCGCGCCGCTGCAGCGGACTTCGGCCTTACCGATCGGCAGCGTGTCGAGGTTCGGCTGGATCGCGACGCCGGGGCCGGTGCCGCGCGGGTAGCGCACCGCGGCCGGGCCGCGTAGCGATGGCCGGTGCTGAGCATCTGCCGGCCATTCGTTCTCGCCGGCGAGCGCCCTCACCACCATGTTCGGCACGCAGCGCAGGAAACTCAAATCGAGGTTGCCGGCGTGGGTCGCGCCAAGAACGGGGTCAGGTTCACTTCTAATAGCTCATGAGGCCGATATCCGCTTCTCGTCGCGGATTCAAGCTGACGTGCGAAAAACGTCTTACTGGTTGTACGGTCGGTTACGATACGCATCGATCCGATGTGAGAGAGTATTCGGTTTCCGGTTGCTCAGGCACGACCAATTCGATGCCTTCACCCAAGCCCACGCTTGGCTGAATGCGAACAACGAAGCCCGGCGATGCCGGTTTTTTTTGTTGGACACTGCGCAGCGCCGATGCCCCGGCGTTCGTCCCTCCATGGATCCGTGTATGCGCCTCCGCATTGCCGCCCCAGCGCTGCTTGCCTTGTTCTTGTGCGTCACATGCGGCGTCGCCGCAGCGCAGGTCTCGCTTCTTCCGGATGATGGACCGCTGCCGCAGGCAGTCCCGCTGCCCGCAGGCTTGAAGGATCTGGACACTATCGTCGTGTCCGGCCGTTATTCCGGTCCGGGTTTGTGGAAGGTTCGCAGCGGCGACCGGGTGATGTGGATCCTCGGCACCCAGAGCCCACTGCCCAAGCGGATGGAATGGGATTCGACCCACGTCGAACGTCGCGTCTCCGAAGCGCAGGAATTGTTGATGCCGCCGACCGTCGATCTGGATGCGGATGTCGGTTTCTTCCGCGGTCTCACCC
>JAYUUH010000369.1:0-11193 GCA_043754745.1 Lysobacter sp. | reverse complement strand
GTGGTCAGGTCATGTTCGCGCTGGATGCGTTCAAGCGCGTCGAAGTCGTATTCCAGCTCGGCGAGACGAGCGCGCGTCGCCGCCGCGAGCACGAGATGCCGCGCGCCGGCGAAGGCCACGCGCGGCGGCAGTCCCGGATCGAGTTCGTCCTCACGCCAAGCCAATGCAGCGAGGACTGCGGCCACCAGCGCCGGCGCGGCGGGTTCGACCCGTGGCGCGACGCTGGTCAAGGTCGCGAGCGGGCCGTCGGGGCCCACGGCGATGGTCACCGGCACTTCGCCGACTGGCGTTTCGAACCGCAGCGAAGTCTCGCCGGTACTGCGAAACAAGGCGATCGCGCTGGCGATCGTGGCGTGCCCGCAGAACGGGACTTCGGCGCGCGGACTGAAATAGCGCACGCGGTAACGGCCATCGCCGACCGCGGTCAGGAATGCGGTTTCTGAGTAACCGACGTCGGCGGCGGTCGCCTGCATCCGCGCATCGGTCAGTCCGTCCGCGTCGAGCACCACGCCCGCGGGATTGCCGCCCAGCGGCGTGTCGGTGAAAGCGGCATAACGCAGGAGGGTCGGCATCGCGGGGCCTGTCGTGGGATGAGCGGTGCCGATCATTATGGTTTCCGCCCGCGCGGCCACAAGCGCATACTTTCGAGGCCAGACAACAGCGAAATTTGAGGCTCGCATGACCATCCGACCGGAACTGTTGCCCGCGCTGGCCGCGTTCGAAGCCGCCGCCCGCCACCAGAACTTCGCCCACGCCGCGGAGGAACTGCACCTCACCGCCAGCGCGATCAGCCACCACGTGCGCAAACTCGAAAGCCGGCTTGGGGTGGTCCTGTTCCAGCGCCACGCGCGCGGCGTGACGCTCACTGCCGAGGGCCGGCTGCTGGCCGATGCGGCGGGCAGCGCCCTGACCGATCTCGACGGCGTGCTGCGCGGCTTGCACGCCACGCGCGACGACCGCGACCGGGTGCGCATCACCACCCTGCATTCGCTGATCTACACGTGGCTGCTGCCGCGCCTGCCCGCCTTCGCCGCGCTGCATCCAGGCATCAGGCTGGTGTTCGACAGCGGCATCGGCCTCACCCGCTTCGACGAGGGCGGCCCCGACCTGGGCATCCGCCATGGCCCCGGACACTGGCCCGGACTCAATGCGCATCACCTGATGGATGACGCCCTGTTCCCGATGGCGTCCGCCGGGTTGGCGGCGCAGGTGGAAGCGCCCGCCGATATCGCACGGCTGCCGCTGGTGGCCGACCTCGCCCGCCAGGGTTGGCACGACTGGTTCCGCGCCGCCGAGGTGCATGGCGCGCAGCTCGACGTGCGCTTCACCTTCAGCGACAGCACCGACGCGCTGGAAGCCGCGGCGCACGGCCTGGGCGCGGCGCTGGCGCGCGAGAAGATCGCCCGGCCATGGCTCGGCGATGGCCGCCTGCAGCGCCTGCCGGGTCCCCTGCTGCCGACGCGCTGGAGCTATTTCGTCGTCCATCCCTCGCATCGCCGTCTGCGCCCGGCTGCGCAGACGTTCGTCGAGTGGCTGCTGGCGACCAGCGCGGGAGAGCGGCAACATGGCCATACCGACGAGCGCGGCGGCCGGCGATAATGCGCGACCTTCCGCAGCCAGCGCCCGATGACCCGCGTCGCGTCGACAACCATTCCCACTGCCACCCGCACCGCCTGGCTGCAGATCCACTTCTGCGTGGTCCTCTGGGGCTTCACCGCGATCCTGGGCAAGCTGATCAGCATGCCGGCGTTGCCGCTGGTCTGGTGGCGCATGCTAGTGGTGGTGGTGCTGCTGATGCTGCTGCCGCGGGTCTGGCGCGGGCTGCGCGCGATGCCCGCCCGGCTGCTGTGGAGCTACGCCGGCGTTGGCGTGCTGGTCGCGCTGCACTGGCTAACGTTCTATGCGGCGATCAAGCTGTCGAACGCGTCGGTCGGCGTGACCTGCATGGCGCTGGGCACGGTGTTCACCGCGCTGATCGAACCCTGGCTCACCGGCAAACGCCTGTCGAAGCGCGAGTTCGCGCTGGGCCTCACAGTGCTGCCCGGCGTGGCGCTGGTAGTCGACGGCATTCCAGACGGCATGCTGATCGGCGTGGTGGTCGGCACGATCTCGGCGCTGTTGGTGGCCTTCTTCAATTCGCTGAACAAGCGGCTGGTGGAACACGGCGACGCGCTGTCGGTCACCGCGCTGGAAATGGCCGCGGGCGTCGCGGCGATCACGCTGATCGCACCGCTGTCGGGCATGCTGTCGCCGGCCTTCGGCGGCAATCCGTTCCTGCTGCCCGATCCGCGCGACGCTGCGTATCTGGCGCTGCTCGCGGTCGCCTGCACGCTGGTGCCGTTCGTGCTGTCGCTGCTGGCGCTGCGACACCTCAGCGCGTTCGGCACCCAGCTCGCGGTGAATCTGGAGCCGGTCTACGCGATCGCGCTGGCGATGCTGCTGCTGGGCGAGCAGCACGAACTCACGCCGCGGTTCTATCTGGGCGTGTCCATCATCCTCGGCGCGGTGCTGATCTATCCGCTGCTGGTGCGGCCGAAGAAGATCGAACACCCCGAGATCCTGGCCACCGGCGAATCCAAGGTCGTGGGCGATTAACTAAAGAGAAACCATATGGAAGGACACTCTATTTTTCAACGCACGGATTTATTAATCCAGAATCTGATCGAGATCAGCGACCATCCTCTCTACGACGATTCCTCCCTCATTACAGCAAGCGCTGATTTCTGCATTCTGGCGTTAGAGCATGCGGAATCTGTACGAAACCTTGCAGAAAAATCCCTTTATGCTTCCGGCATCGCACTGATGCGAGTCCAGTTTGAAACGCTGGTCAGAAGCATCTGGACACTTCATTGCGCATCGGAAGAGGACCTCCAGAGAATCACCGACGAACCGAATTCCGCGACTCAGCATGCGCAGGCAAAAATTCCAATGGCTCATGACATGCTTGCGGCACTCGGAAAAAAGCCGCAAGCCTCGGCTCCATTCAATGCGCTTTCAGAATTCAAAGAGCACTCATGGAAGCCCCTGAATTCATATGTCCATGCGGGAATCCATCCACTAGCGCGACATCGTGGAGGCTATCCGATTCATTTCATCGAACAACTCATCAAAATCAGCAACGGGCTTGTGGTCATTATGGTCATGCAAATGTGCGTTCTCACCGGCAACGGCGAGCTGCAGAAACAGATCTCGCCGCTGCATACCCGCTTCGCGGACTGCTTACCCGACCATAGAAATAGCGTATAACTTGGCGCGACTCGCTTCGGCAGTCACCCAACCCAGACCGACCGGACACGCATGTATCTGGAGTACTACGGCCTCGAACAGGCGCCGTTCTCGATCACGCCCGACCCGCACTACGTGTTCCTCAGCGAACACCACCGGGATGCGCTGGCGCATCTGCTATACGGCATCCGCCAGGGCGGCGGCGGCGGTTTCGTGCAGCTCACCGGCGAAGTGGGCACCGGCAAGACCACGCTCAGCCGGCTGCTGCTGAATCAATTGCCCGAGAACACCCACGCCGCGCTGGTGCTGAATCCGCGCCTGGAGCCGGCGGAACTGCTGCAGACGATCTGCGAGGAACTGCGTCTGCCGGCCGGCGACACGACGCCATCGGCCGCCGCGTCCGCTGCCAAGCGCAAAGGCGGCAAGACGGCAGCGCCGACCCGTGCCTCCACCAAACCAGGCGGCAAGGCGATGTTCGACGCGCTCGGCGCGTACCTGCTGGAGGCCTACGCCAAGGGCGACCGGGTGGTGTTGATCATCGACGAGGCGCAGAACCTCTCGACCGAAGCGCTGGAGCAGGTGCGCCTGCTCACCAATCTCGAAACCGAAACCCAGAAGCTGCTGCAGATCATCCTGATCGGCCAGCCGGAGCTGCGCGAAACGCTGGCGCGGCCGGAACTGCGCCAACTCGCGCAGCGAATCACCGCGCGCTATCACCTACGGCCGCTCGACGAAGCCGGCACCGCCGCTTATCTGCGCCACCGGCTGACCACCGCCGGGGCGAAACGTTTTCCGTTCGCGCAGGACGCGGTGCGCCGCATCCACCAGCGCAGCGGCGGCGTGCCGCGGCTGATCAATGTGATTGCCGAACGCGCCCTGCTCGGCGGGTATGCCCACGATCTGCTGAGCATCGACGCGAAGACCGTCGACCGCGCCGCCGGCGAGGCGCTGGCGCCATCGTCGAGCGCGCATCCGCAGCGCGACCGTTACGCACTCGCCGCCGCTGGCGCGCTGGCGCTGGCCGCAATCGCGATCGCATTCGCGCTGTCGCGAACGTCTTCGGGCGACGAACGCGCGGGCGATGCTACGGCCACCGCGACCGCCCCCATGGCAACCGCGACAGTGGCTGCGCTCGACGGCGCCGCGCTGCTGCAGCGCGTGCGGCGAACATCGCCGATGGCGACGCGCGAATGGCCGTCGCTGGTGGCCGCGTGGAAAGCGCCGGCCGCAGTAGGCAAGGCGACACCCGATGCCTGTCCGTCGACGCTGTCGCCGGGCTGGCGTTGCCTGCGCAGCCGCGCGCAAATCGATCAGCTGCTGCGGATCGGTCGCCCGGTCCTGCTGCGCCTGCGCGCAGAACCGCAGGCGGTGTGGGCGTCGCTGCTCGGCGCAGACACCGGCACCGTGCGCGTCTCGCTCGACGGCAGCGCCTTCGATGTCGATCGGGTCGCGCTTGCGGGGGTGTGGAACGGCGAATATCTCGCGATCTGGTCGGCGCCGGACGGGCTCGAAACGAAGTTCGCGACGCGCGATGCCGCCGCAGTCGAATGGGTGCGCGGTCGTCTGCGCGCCGAAGGCGACGGCAACAGCGATATGGCCGCTGCACTGGGCGCGTTCCAGGCGCGCATGGGTCTGCGCAGCGATGGCGCACTGAACGCCGACACCGTCTTTGCGCTCTCGCGCCGCGACGACGGCCCGCGCCTTCGCGCACAGGAGCCCTGAGCGATGTCCTTCATTCTCGACGCGCTGCGCAAGTCCGAAGCCGCCCGCCGCCGCAGCGAAGCGCCCGACCTGTTCGCGGCGATGCCGGCCGCGCCCGAACCCGTGCGCGCAACGCCGAACTGGCCGCTTTGGCTGCTCGGCGCCGTCGCCGCGATTTCGCTGATCGCGGTGCTATGGCTGCTCTCGCAGCGGACGCCGCAAGCAATACCGGCATCGCCGACGGTCGACGCGACCATGACGACAGCGCCGACGGACGATGCCGCGACCCCCGATCCGGTTTCGCAGCCGATTCTGGAACCTGTCTCCGCACCTGGCCCCGCGTCGATACCACCGCAGCCGCCGCCGCCGATGGACCGCTCACCGCCGCCCGTCGTCGTGCGTGAAGTCGCGCCTCAGGTCGCGCCGCTTCCGCTCCCGGCACGCGAGCTGCCTGCGACGCCGCCGCTACCCGCCGCCGCCGCCCCATCGCCGACGGCGCTCCCCGCAGGCAGCCTCGTTTCGCTGGCCGACCTGGATCCGGCCACGCGCAAGCTGCTGCCGCCGCTGAAACTCAGCATGCACCTGTGGAACGAAACACCCGCGCGCCGGTTCGTCATCCTCGACGGCCAGCGGCTGCGGGAAGGCGATGTGCTCGGCGAACTGGTGGTCGAACGGATCACCCGCGATGGCGCGGTGCTCGCTTGGCGCGGCGGCCAACTCAGGATCGAACTGCGCTGAGCGCTTGCCTGGAATCTGCCGATCGGATCCGTAGAGCGGCCTTCAGGCCGCTGCTATTTCGCGACCCGAAAACAGCGGCCTGAAGGCCGCTCTACAAGATCATCGTTTCATTCCCGCCAGCCGTGGGCACGGCCCGAATATCGTCGTAGGCCGGGCTCTTCCTGGGCCGGCCTGAAGGCCGCTCTACAAGTTCAAGCGGCGGTTTCGAACAGGCCTCAGCGCATCTCGTCGCAGTCGTAGATCCGCAGCAGGTCCGGGAGCGTCTTGCCGGGCTCATCGCGGAAGCGCTCCGCGAGCGTCTCGATCGTGCGGATGCGGTCGACGCGGAAATTGCGGAAATCCTGGCGCGTCTCGCACCACGCCGCCAGAGTCCACACGTTGCCCCAGTAGAAACAGCCCAGCGGCCGCACCACCCGCAGGCTCGCCTCGTCCTTCAGGTCGAGATAATCGAGACGCAGCCCGGTCTTACGCTCCGTGGCGTGGCGCAGTGCCTGCAGACGATCGCGGGTTTCGGGATCCGGCCCGACCGACGGCGCGTACACCGCCAGACTTTCGGCGGCGGCGCGCTCGGCGCTGGGCAATACCGCCAGGATCTTCGCCAGCGCATCCTCGGCGCGTCGCGCCAGCCCGGTGTCGATGCGCGGCTGGGCGATGCGGACGCAGGCCACCAACGCCTGCGCTTCCGCGGTATCGAACATCAGCGGCGGTAGGTCGAACCCGCGGCGCATGCGATAGCCCACGCCCGCTTCGCCTTCGATCGGCACGCCCTGCGCCTGCAGCGCGGCGATATCGCGATAGACCGAACGCTGCGAGATTTCGAGGCGTTCGGCGAGCTGCGCGGCCGTCGTCAGGCGACGGCCGCGGATGAGCTGCACGATCTGGAACAGGCGGTCGGCGCGGCGCATGGAGGAAGGTCGGGCGATTCGGTGCATGCGTCCAGCGCATGTTTTCGCAAACATGCGCCGGCGATCACTCGCCCATGAAACAACAGTTCAATTTGTTGCCGTCGAGATCGCGGAAATACGCCGCGTACAAACCGGGATAGCGCTGACCGGGCGCGCCTTCGTCGGTGCCGCCGAGTTCGATGGCTTTCGCATAGACGCGATCGACCTGCTCGCGGCTGTCCGCGTTCAACGCCACCATCGTGCCGTTGCCGACGGTGGCGGGCGCCTTGTCGAACGGATAGGTGATGCCGAGGCTGGCACCGCCGTTCCCGGCGTCCCAGGCGATGAAATAATCGGGTTCCTCCATCATCCGTTTCGCGCCGACTTCGGCGAGTACCGCATCGTAGAAAGCAGCGGCGCGGGCGAGATCTTTCGTACCGAGCGTGGTGTAGGCGAGCATGGGCGTGTCCTGTTGGTTGGCGCGTGGTGGGAAGCGCACAGCATCTCAGCTTCCTGCTGACACCATTCTGTCAGCAGATCGCTCGCCGCGGATAGAGCATGCGGGAACGGCATCAGGCCGTTATGCTACGTCCGACCACGCCATCGGCGTCATCGATTCCTGTCCATGCCCCGCATCCATTTCGAACTTGATCGCGACCATATCGAACTGAACCAGTTGCTCAAGCTGACCGGCGTCTGCGACAGCGGCGGTGCCGGCAAGCACCTGGTCGCCAGCGGCGCGGTGCGCGTGGATGGCGTAGTCGAACTGCGTAAGACCTGCAAGATCCGCGATGGTCAGTCCGTCGAGACAGGGGATGCGGTCATCGACGTCGTCGCAGGCTGATCCCGGACCTGCAGGTCAGATTCCCTGCAGCGTGATCGGGGCTGAAGCCTCTCCTGCACAACGACGATCTACGCGATCGCGAGATCGCGCTCCGCCTGGCACAGCAGATCGTGGAGTTGGCGCACCGCATCGGCGTCGCCGTCGACCGGGCCACTGCCCAGCGTCTCGATATAGCGGCACGACGCATAGTCCTGCGCCATGCGTTGATACGCGTCGATCCACGCCAAGCGCGCCGGCAGATCCGCGTGTTCCGGCCGCCACGCCGCAGAATACGGAGGCCGTATGCGCGGCAGCCCCATCCGCCACGGTTTCGGACTGACCCGCGCGCGGAAGCAATGCTGGTTGTGGCACATGCGCGCGTACAGCGGGTCGACGCCGAGCGCGTCGAAACACGCCTGCACCGCGGGTTCGCGCGGATCGAACAAACGATGCAGCGCCAGCAGACGCAGACCGGCGGGCGTACGGTAGATGCGGACGCGCCAGTCGGGATGCTTGGCCATGAAAGCTGTGACGCGGCGCATGGCATAACGTTCGTAACCGCCGGTGGCTTTGATCCATAGCCAGCTTACGATCTCGGCCAGAAAATATCCGAACAGGTAGCCGCCGAAAGGACCCGCAACGGCCGCGACCATGTATCGCGCCGGCGATGGATCCGGAACCGTCAGCACGATCGATGCAATTAGCAGACCTGCCAACAGACGCCATCCGCGGATGTTCGGTCGGTCCATGCGCACGGCGAAATCGATATCCGCGAACAGTGCGCCCGGCGTGTTCAGGCACAGCGCGCCGTAACCGTTGCGGGTGATCACGCTGTCGCCATGGCGGTCGACGATCTCCTCGCGGATCGGCACGCCGTCGGCGCCGTTGTAGGCGACCCGTCGTTCGCGCCTGGGCAGCGCCTCGCCGGACAGCACGCGCTCGAGCGCTTCGCGTACGCGCGCATCGGCGTGCGCCTGGGCCTCTACCTCACTGGTGTCCGACCAGCCGAAACGCCGCACCGTCACCTGACGTTTGCGGTCGCGGTGCTGGAGGCGGGCTTCCGCCCAGTACTGCGGGATGATCATGGCAATGCACGAATGGCGCCGCGGCTGCAACGCATTCCATGAGCGCTCATGACGAAGCGCTGCCGGCTCAGGCCCCGACGCGTTTCGGGAAGCCCACCAACTGCTTGAGGTCCTCGTCCCACAGCTTCAACTTCGCGCAGCGCAGGCTGGACCACAGGGTCAGGCGCGGCGCTTGCTGCAGCGCGGGGCTGGATTCGAAGGCTTCGCGCAGGCGGTAATTGGGGATACGGCTGGCGAGGTGATGGATGTGGTGATAGGCGATGTTGCCGGTGAACCAGTGCATGACCCGCGGCAGGTCGTAGAACGAGCTGCCGGAGACCGCGGCCTCATGCGAGTTCCAATGCTCGCCGCGCGTCCAATAGGCGCCCTCGAAGGTGTGCTGCACGTAGAACAGCCACACGCCGGCGGCACCGGCGATCAGCACGACCGGCAGATGCACCAGCAGGGCGATATGCCAGCCGACCGTCCACCACATCGCCACGAACACGACCGCGAGCGTGAGGTTGTTGAGCAGCACGCTCATCCATTCCTTTTTCCACGTGAACGGCATGTCGAAGGGGAAGCGGTGCTTGATAACGAACTGGTACATCGGGCCGATGCCCAGCAGCACCGGCGTGCTGCGGTAGAAGCGGTAGCAGAAACGACCGAACCGCGATCGCTGGCGGTATTCGGCGACGGTGAGGGTTTCGATGTCGCCCACTTCACGACGGTCGAGGTTGCCCGAAGTGCCGTGATGGATCGCGTGGGTCTTTTTCCAGTAACCGTACGGAAACAGCGTCACCACGCCGAGGCAGCGGCCCACCATGTCGTTGACGCGCTGGCTGGCGAAGAACGAGCCATGGCCGCAGTCGTGCTGGATGATGAAGGCGCGCACATAGAGGCCCGCGGTCGGCAGTGCCAGCAGCAAGGTCCAGAGGTAGTTCCACTGATCGATCACGCTCCAAGCCATCAACGCCCAGAGCGCGGCGAACGGAACGAGCGTATTGATCAATTGCCATGCGGCGCGGGCAGCCACCGGACGGGCGAATTCGGCGCAACGCTGGCGCAACTGGGAGGCCTGGGAAGCTTCGGAGGAAACAGTGGATGCTGCGGTCGCGGATTCAGTCACGCTGGGGACTCCGGGGAGGTACCCAATTGTGGGTGGGCCGCGCCGACATCGCAATGCGTGCGTAACCGTATGGTGTGAAGACGCTCACGATCCGGGCGATCTGCAACGCTTCGGGCGCAATCGACTGCCCGTTGTCTCGGATCGGGCGCGGTATTCACGGGAGGTTTACATGAACGTCTCAGAAACGTACCTCTTGGCCGCTTGAAGCGACACGGTCCGCGCGGAATCTCCGCACGGACCGGTCAGGCCTTGGGCGGCCCCTTTCGATGCGGTTTCGCCGCGGGCTTGAAACCCGACTTCGAACCACCCGGCTTGAAACCTTCCGGCTTGAAGGCGCTGCGCGGCTTGAAGCCTTCCGACTTGAAGCCACCGGACGCGTCGCCGCCGCTGCCGTCGTATTCGTCGAGTTTCTGCAGCCGCAGCGCCTGCCCGGCCACGCGCACCTTTTTCAGGTGCATCAGCAGTGGCTTGGGCATGCCATCGGGCAGATCGAGGATCGAATGGTCGTCGTGGATATCGATGCGACCGATGTATTTGCTGTCGAGTTCGGCTTCGTTGGCGATCGCGCCGACAATGTTTCCCGGCTTCACCCCGTGCATGTGGCCGACTTCGATGCGGTACGTCTCCATGCCCGGCTCGGGTGCCGAACGCGGCGCGAAATCTTTCTTCGGCGCGAATTCGCGACGCTCCTGGCCCGGACGCGGCTCGCGCTGCGGACGGTCGCTGCGGTCACTGCGTTCTGTACGTTCGCCGCCACGCTCACCGCCGGCCCGGTCCGGACCGCGGTCGGCGCGCTGGGCGCGTTCGGCGTACTCGCGATGCTGTGCGAACGCTTGGGGCTTGCGATCCGGGGCGAGCAGCAGCGGCGTATCGCCCTGCAGCAGTTTCGCCAGCGCCGCGGCGACTTCGATCGCCGGCACGTTCTGCTCGCGCTCGTAGCGTTCGACCAGCTCGCGATACAGGCCGATATCGCCGCCGTTGCCGGCGTCCAGCGCCAGAGTGTCGGTGATGCGGGCCAGGAACCGGGTGACGCGGGCATCGTTGACGCTCTCTACGGTCGGCAGTTGCATTTCCTCGATCGGCTGGCGGGTGGCGCGTTCGATCGCGCGCAGCATGTTCTTCTCGCGTGGGCTCACGAACAGGATCGCATCGCCGCTGCGCCCGGCGCGCCCGGTGCGGCCGATGCGGTGGACGTAGCTCTCGGTGTCGTAGGGGATGTCGTAATTCAGCACGTGGCTGATGCGTTCCACGTCCAGGCCGCGGGCGGCGACATCGGTGGCGACGAGGATGTCGATCCTGCCGTCCTTGAGGTTCTGGATGGTCTTCTCGCGCTGCGCCTGCTGCACGTCGCCGTTGATCGCGGCGGCGGCCAGGCCGCGCGCCTGCAGCTTCTCGGCGAGTTCGTCGGTGGCCAGCTTGGTGCGCGCGAACACCAGCATCGCGTCGTAGGGCTCGGCTTCGAGGATGCGGGTCAACGCATCGAGTTTGTGCATGCCGCTGACGAACCAGAACCGCTGGCGGATGTTGGTGGCGGTGGTGGTCTTCGCGGCGATGGTGACTTCCGCGGGGTCGCGCAGATAGGTCTGGGCGATACGACGGATCTGGCTGGGCATGGTCGCGGAGAACAAT
>JAYUUH010000368.1:0-3730 GCA_043754745.1 Lysobacter sp. | reverse complement strand
GCAGTGCATGGGTGTGCACGCTCGCCTGCGGTCGGCGCCCGTCGATGGCTTCGCTGTCGATCAGTTCGCCGTTGTACCAGATCGTGTTCGGTGCGGTGGTGTCGGCGCGCATCGCGGGCGCCTGCTGCTGCGCGGGCACGCGTTGCGGCGGCGATTCCAGCGTAGCGGATGCGCTCAGGGACATGGTTGCACCTGCACGTCGAGGCAGTCGTAGAGCTTCGCCAACTGCTGGTGCAGGCCTTCGGCGGAGCGCTCGCCTTCCACGGTCATCTGCAGATGCCAGCGGTCGCCATCGGTGCGGGTTTCGCCTTCGACCGCGAGCGGACGGAAGCCGCGGCGTTCGGTGGTGCCGAGCACCCGGGAGAGCGCACCTTCCGCTTGGCGCAGGGTCAGATCGAGTCGGTAGCGCATGGTGGAACTCCTACGACGAGAGGGAAAGGGTGGAGGCCGGTGCGGTCGATGCCGGCACCTGCGGCATCGCGGGCATCGCGATGCGCTCCAGCGTGGTGGCTTCGTCGGCATCGAGCATTTCGGTGTTGTTGCGGTTCGGCGGCACCAGCGGCCACACGTTCGCGGTCTGGTCGATCGCGACATGCAACAGCATCGGACCGGGCGCGGCCAGGAGCGCATGAAGCGCGGCTTCGACATCGTCGGCGCGATCGACTTTCATCGTCTGCACGCCGAAAGCCAAGGCCAGCGCGCAGAAATCTGGGTTGTCGCTCAAGTCGATTTCGGAATATCGGCGCTCGAAGAACAGTTCCTGCCACTGGCGCACCATGCCCAGCGCCTGATTGTCGAGCAGCACGATCTTCACCGGCAGCCGGTAGCGCGCGACCGTCGCCAGTTCCTGCACGTTCATCAGGAACGAACCGTCGCCGCTGACGCAGATCACCTGCGAATCAGGATTCTCCATCTGCGCGCCGATCGCGGCCGGCAGGCCGAAGCCCATCGCGCCCAGCGCACCGCTGGTCAGGTGATTGCGCGGATGATCGAAGCGCCAGTGCTGGGCGACCCACATCTGGTGCTGTCCCACGTCGCAGCTCACGATCGCGGCCGGCGCCAGTTCCGACAGGCGCCGCAGCAGCGAAGGCGCGTACACGCTTTCGCCGGGCGCGTCGTAGCGCGGTGCGGCAATCTGCTTCGCGTGCAGGCAGGCGTCGCGCCAGGCGTGACGCGCGGCGCCGTGGCGGCCGTGCAGGTGCGCGGCCGATGCCGGCTGCATCCGCTGCAGGCTCGTGGCGAGATCGCCCTGTACCGCCGCGTCGGCGATGCGCAGTTTGCCGATCTCGCAGGCGTCGACGTCCAGATGCACCACGCGCGCGTTCGGCGCGAATTCGGAGAGCTTGCCGGTGGCGCGGTCGTCGAAGCGCGCGCCGACCACGAACAGCAGATCGCATTCATGCACCGCCAGATTCGCGGCGCGGTTGCCGTGCATGCCGAGCATGCCCATGTTCAGCGGATGCGCGTGCGGCAGCGCGCCCAATGCCTTGAGCGTCGACACCGTCGGGATCTGGGTCGCATCGACGAATGCGCGGAAGGCTTCCACCGCATCGCCCAGCGCGATGCCGCCGCCCGCGTAGATCACCGGCTTCTGCGCCAGCGCCAGCTGCGCCAGCGCCGCATGCAGCGCTGCGTCGGTGGCGCCCGGTGTGGCATCGACCTTGGCCGGCGCGTGCGCGGGCAGGTGCGAGGCATCCGCGTTCTGCACGTCTTTCGGCAGATCGATCAGCACCGGCCCGGGCCGACCTTCGCGCGCGAGGCGGAAGGCTTCGCTGATGATGTTCGGCAGATCGTCGACGCTGCGCGGCAGGAAATTATGCTTCACGATCGGCATGGTCATGCCGAACACATCCAGCTCCTGGAACGCATCGGTGCCCATCAGCGGCGTGCCGACCTGACCGGTGATGCAGACCATCGGCACCGAATCCAGCATCGCGTCGGCGATGCCGGTGACCAGGTTCGAAGCGCCCGGGCCGGAGGTCGCGACGCAGACGCCGACGCGGCCGCTGGCGCGCGCGTAACCGTTCGCCGCGAACGCTGCGCCCTGCTCGTGCCGTACCAGCACGTGTTTGAGCGACGATCCGTGCAGCGCATCGTAGAAGGGCATGATCGCGCCGCCGGGATACCCGAACAGCGTGTCCACGTCTTCCGCGAGCAGCGCTTGCACCAGCCAGCGGGCACCGTTCATCAGGCAGTCTCGGCAATCGGATGTGTGGAAGGTTTCGCGGCGGCCTGCGTCGAATCCGCCTGCGCGGTCGCCGTGGTTTGTGGCGCGTTCTGCTGCAGCCACTGCATCTTCGCGCGCAGTTCCTTGCCGACTTTCTCGATCGGATGATCGAGATCGGCCTGCTGGTACTTTTTGTAGTTCGGCAGTCCGGCGTCGTATTCCGCCACCCAGCGCTGCACGAAGGTGCCGTCCTGGATTTCGCTCAGGATGTCCTTCATCCGCGCCTTCGTGTCGGCGTTGATCACCCGCGGCCCGCTGACGAAGTCGCCGTACTGCGCGGTTTCCGACACGAATTCGAGCATGCGGGTGATGCCGCCTTCGTAGAACAGGTCGACGATCAGCTTCAGTTCGTGAAGAACTTCGTAGTACGCGATTTCAGGCTGATAGCCCGCTTCCACCAGCGTTTCAAAGCCGGCCTGCACCAGCGCGCTGGCACCGCCGCACAGCACTGCCTGTTCGCCGAACAGATCGGTTTCGGTCTCTTCCTTGAATGTGGTCTTGATGAGGTTGGCGCGCGCGCCGCCCAGGCCCGCGGCGTAGAGTTTCGCGAACTCCTCGGCGCGACCGCTGGGGTCCTGGTGCATGGCGTAGATGCAGGGCACGCCACGACCGATTTCGTATTCGCGACGCACCAGCGCGCCAGGGCCCTTCGGCGCGACCAGCACCACGTCGAGATCGACGCGAGGCGAGATCATGCCGAAATGCACGTTCAGGCCGTGCGCGAACAGCAGGCAGGCGCCCGGTTTCATATTCGCGGCCAGCACGTCGTTGTAGAGCTTCTTCTGCACCATGTCCGGCGTCAGCATCGCGACCAGATCCGCCTGCGCGGCCGCTTCCGCGGGTGTTTTCACGGTGAAGCCGTCGGCGAGCGCCTTGACTTCGGTCGGGCCGCCCGGACGCAGGCCGACGACGACATCGAAGCCGGAATCGCGGAGATTGAGCGCATGCGCACGGCCCTGGCTGCCGTAACCGATGATCGCGATGGTGGGTTGAGCGGCTTGTGACGGGTTCGAAGCGGTCATGACGGGAATCCTGGTAGGAGGGGCTTTAGCCCCGATTTTTTTTGGAAGATGGAATGGAAGGTGGGGTGATTCTTTCCGTCATCCCGAGCGTAGCGAGGATCTGCTTTCAACAATCTTCAAAGATCAACAACAGTTCCCTCGCTACGCTCGGGGTGACAGGTTTTTTGTTATGCCGGCACCGCGCGATCGATGTCGTCGTTCGCATCGGTCGTCAACACCGCATCGATCCGGCGCGTGTCGTCCAGCAAGCCGGGCGACGTCACCGCGCCCTGCGACGCGGAGCGCACGTCGCGCGCGTATTTGGCGAGCACGCCGTGGCGCACGCGCGGCGCGATGCGCGCGGCGGTGCGCGACGACAGATCGGCGGCGACATCCAATCGGCGCGAAGCGACATCGATGGTCACCCGGTCGCCCTCGCGCAGCTTCGCGATCGGGCCGCCGCGCGCCGCTTCCGGCGAGACATGGCCGACCATGAAACCGT
>JAYUUH010000367.1:0-11357 GCA_043754745.1 Lysobacter sp. | reverse complement strand
GGCGGAAGTCATCATGACCGTGCTGCACGCCGGCGGTAAGTTCGACGACAACAGCTACAAGGTCTCCGGCGGCCTGCACGGCGTGGGCGTGTCGGTGGTGAATGCGCTGTCGGAACATCTGTGGCTGAACATCTGGCGCGACGGACATCACTACCTGCAGGAGTACGCGCTGGGCGAACCGTTGTTCCCGTTGAAGCAGATCGAAGCCTCCAGCAAGCGCGGCACGCTGCTGCGCTTTAAACCGGCGGTGGAGATCTTCACCGACGTCGAATTCCATTACGACATCCTCGCCAAGCGCCTGCGCGAACTCTCATTCCTCAACTCCGGCGTGAAGATCACGTTGACCGATGAGCGTCCGAATGAACGCGGCGGGCATGCTCACGAAGGGCTGCGCCAGGACGTATTCCAGTACGAAGGCGGCATCCGTTCGTTCGTCGAGCATCTGGCTCAGCTGAAAACGCCGCTGCACCAGAACGTGATCTCGGTCAGCGGCGAAATGAACGGCATCGTGGTCGACGTGGCCCTGCAGTGGACCGACGCCTATCAGGAAACGATGTTCTGCTTCACCAACAACATCCCGCAGAAGGACGGCGGCACGCACCTGATCGGTTTCCGCGCCGCATTGACCCGCACGCTGACCAATTACATCGAACAGAATGGGATCGCCAAACAGGCGAAAGTCACGCTCACCGGCGACGACATGCGCGAAGGTCTGATCGCAGTGCTGTCGGTGAAGGTGCCGGATCCCAGCTTCTCCAGCCAGACCAAGGAAAAGCTGGTCAGCTCGGAAGTGAGGCCGGTGGTCGAAACCACGTTCGGCGCGCGCCTGCAGGAATTCCTGCAGGAGCACCCGAACGAAGCCCGTGCCATCACCGGCAAGATCGTCGACGCCGCGCGCGCGCGCGAAGCCGCGCGCAAGGCCCGCGACCTCACCCGTCGCAAGGGCGCGCTCGATATCGCCGGTCTGCCGGGCAAACTCGCCGATTGCCAGGAGAAGGATCCGGCGCTGTCGGAACTGTTCATCGTCGAGGGCGACTCGGCGGGCGGCTCGGCGAAACAGGGCCGCAACCGCAAGAACCAGGCGGTGCTGCCGCTGCGTGGCAAGATCCTCAACGTCGAGCGCGCGCGTTTCGACCGCATGCTGGCGTCAGCGGAAGTCGGCACGCTCATCACTGCGCTGGGCACCGGCATCGGCAAAGACGAATACAACCCCGACAAGCTGCGCTACCACCGCATCATCATCATGACCGACGCCGACGTCGACGGCTCGCACATCCGCACGCTGCTGCTGACGTTCTTCTACCGGCAGATGCCGGAGCTGATCGAGCGCGGCTACATCTATATCGGTCTGCCGCCGCTGTACAAGATCAAACAGGGCAAGAACGAGCTGTATCTCAAGGACGACGCGGCACTGGATGCGTATCTGGCCAACAACGCGGTCGAGAACGCCGGCCTGATTCCCGCCGCTGGCGAACCCGCGATCGACGGCGCGAATCTCGAAAAGCTGCTGCTGATCTATGCCGGCGCGCGCGATGCGATCGCACGCAATGCGTATCGCTACGACCCGGCGTTGCTGGAAGCCTTGATCGACTTCACGCCGCTCGATGCCGCGTCGCTCGCGCGCAACACCGACGAGCGTTCCGAACTCGACGCGCTGGAAGCGCGCCTCAACCGCACCGGCCTCGGCCGTCCGCGCTACCGCGTGAACGCGCAGGCCGCCAGCGATACCCAGCCGGGCGCGCTGGTCGTCACCCGCACCCACATGGGTGAGTCGCAGATCCAAGTGTTGCCTCTGTCCAGCTTTGAAATGGGCGAACTGCGCCCGCTGCGCGACGCCGCGGCGCAGCTGCACGGCCTGCTGCGCGACGGCGCGAAAATCGTTCGCGGCAATCGCGAGGAACCGGTGGCGAGCTTCGCCCAGGCGCACGCCTGGCTGCTCGAAGAAGCGAAGAAAGGCCGCCAGATCCAGCGCTTCAAAGGCCTCGGCGAAATGAATCCGGAACAGCTGTGGGAAACCACCGTGAACCCGGACAGCCGCCGCCTGCTGCAGGTGCGGATCGAGGATGCGGTCGCCGCCGACCAGATCTTCAGCACGCTGATGGGCGATGTGGTCGAACCGCGCCGGATCTTCATCGAGGACAACGCGTTGAAGGTCGCCAATCTGGACGTGTGACCCGGTCGCGAATCGCAGGTACCACACCACGGGATGCTGCCGTTTCGATATCGGCAGTGTTCCGCCACGCATTGCCACGCATGCCATGAAGCGGGTGGATGCGATGAAACAGAAGACGCCACGCTGCAAAAACAGAATCTTGTCGCCCACCGGTGAGCCGATCCTGCTCCCATGCGTGTGATTTTTCCGGATAACCCGGCGATCGAACAACTGTTTGAATTTGAATGAAATCGAAATGAAGACGCCTTCGCATGCCGCCTTTTCATCATGCAGTGTAGGTTGCACGCTATCGAACAAACCGCTTGCGATGGATAATCCGACGCGATCCACAGAGCGGCACCGTGCGATGGCCGTGGCGGCGGCGTTGCTGCGCTGCGGCAATTGACGAAACTTTAATCCCCGTCGGATTACAACATCATCCCCCGTCGAACCGGAGCCGCCACCGCGATGAGCAGCCGCCAAATCATGCCGTTCCTGTACGCCATCGCTGCGGGTCTTGCCTGTGCACTGTTGTTGTCGGCTTGCGCCACGACCACGTCGTCCACCGGGCGCAAGCAATATGTCGGTGCGGTGTCGCAGGAACAGCTGAACCAGCTGGGTGCCCAGGCCTTCGACCAGATGAAAGACCAAAAACCGCAAACCCAGGACGGCAAGCAGTCGGCCTATCTGTCTTGCGTGGTCGACGCCATCGTCCGCGAACTGCCGCCGCAGTGGCGTCAGGGCGGCTGGCAGGAAGCGGTCTTCGTCGACAAGAATCCCAATGCCTTCGCGCTCCCCGGCGGCAAGGTCGGCGTCTACACCGGCATTTTCGATGTCGCCCGCAATCAGGACCAGCTGGCGGCTGTGGTCGGTCATGAGATCGGTCATGTCATCGAACGTCATCACGATGAGCGCGTGACCCGGCAGATGGGCGCCTCGGGCGTGGTCCAGCTACTGGGCGCGCTTGCCGGCGCGAAATACGGCGACAGCGGTTCGCAGCTCGCCACACAGGGCGGCAGCATTCTCGCCCAGGGCGGATTCCTGCTGCCGGGCACCCGCGAGCAGGAGAACGAGGCCGATGTCGTCGGCCAGCGGCTGATGGCGCAGGCCGGTTTCGATCCGCGCCAGGCGGTGGATCTGTGGCAGAACATGCTCGGCGCCAGCGGCAGCCGTCCGCCCGAATGGTTGTCCACCCATCCCGACCCCAAGTCCCGTATCGGCGAACTGCGCAAGCGCGCCGAGACCCTGATGCCCGTCTACCAACAAGCCCGCGCCGCCGGCCGCAAACCGGCCTGCGGCTGAGCGCGTTCGCGTTTATGCTTCTCGTCTGCGGCGAAACCCGCATCCAACCGATGGCCGCCGTGCCGTCCCCGACGCTTCCACACCGAGACTTTCCATGACCGCTCCCGTCCTTCGCGTCCTTCCGAAAAACGCTCTCAACGCCGCGCTCACGCTGATGATCGGCTGCGCCTTCGCCGGCGGCGCTTTCGCGCAAGAGGACCAGGACTACAAGGACACGCCCAAGTCGACCACCATGAGCGGCAGCGCCGCAGCGGCCGCGGAGCGTGCGCGCCAGCGCAAGGCCGAAGCCGCCAGCAAGGCCAATCAGCAGCCCGAATTGTTCCCGCTGGCCGCGCGCAAACCGCCGGAAAGGAAAACCTCGTCGAAAGAGGTCAAGACCGCGAACGAGATCCAGGCCGCCTACGACGCGAAGCAGTACGCCGAAGCGATCGCGAAGGTCGACGCCGCCACCGTCGAATCGAAGAATGCTTACCTGCAGAGCTATTTCTATCAGCTCGCCGCGGACGCCTGGGGCAAACAGGGCGACCAGGCCAAGAGCGCCGATTACTACCGCAAGGCGCTGGACGCCAACGGCCTCGACAACAATGGCCACTATCAGATCATGTTCAACCTCGCGGTCATCTTGAGCGAACTGGATCGCGACGCCGATTCGTTGACGTACATCGATCGCTACATGACCGAAACGAAGACCGAAACGGAGCAGGCCGTCGGGCTCAAGGCCTACCTGCTCAGCAAGGTGGGACGCGCGGCGGAGGGTGCCGCGCTGTACGAGAAAATGCTGGCCGCCAAGCCCGGCGACGTCGGCATCCTCATGAATGCGGTCGCGCTGTACCAGCAGGCCGAGAATTTCGACAAGGCCAACGCCCTGCTCGAAAGCGCGCGCAAGCAGGGTTTGCTGAAGGAACCCAATCATTACCGCACGCTGTTCGTCGGCTACGTCAACGCCGGTAAGTACAAGGAAGCGCAGGACGTGCTGGAGGACGGCGTGGCGAAGGGCGTGATTCCGCCGTCGCAGACGCTGGCCAACGATTATTCGATCATCGCCCAGAATTATCTCGCCGACGACAAGGGCGCGCAGGCCATCGATTTTTACGGGCGCGCCGCCAAAGTCGCCACCAACGGCGAAGCTTCATTGAATCTGGCGAAGGCGCTGACGTACGAAGACCGGATCGGCGAAGCCAAGGTCGCAGCGCGCGAAGCGCTCGCCAAAGGCATCAAAAAACCCAAGGACGCCAACAATATTCTCGCGATGCCTGGAAAGTGAGACAGGAACCGTCCGAATCGGTTACGTTTCGGGCGGAGGATGTTGGTAAGTCCTCCTGCGATTGGTATAAGCTTACAGATTCCCGCGACCGGTTCTTATTCGGCCGATCGCGGTTCGACCATTCCGGGGTGTCGTGGGTCGGGGTTGGGTTCACTTTCATGGACAGATCGCGAACGCGATACCGAATCGGCACCACGAGTCCGCTAAACCGAGCCTGCTGCGCATGACCGAACCGTTGCCGACCCACAACAAGCGTGACCGCGAAGAACCCGGCCTGAATTGGCCGCGGATCACCGCCATCAGCTTCGCCATCGCGCTGCACATCGCGGCGCTCATGCTGTTGCTGGTGCCGGTCACTCCGCCGGGCGCCGAGCAGGAAGAAGAAGAGAACACCAGCGTCGTCATCATCGAGCCGCCGCCGCCGCCGCCGCCGCCGCCGCCGCCGCCCGAAGAGCCGCCGAAAGAAATCAAACTCACGCCGCAGGAAACTCCGCGGCCGGTCATCGAACCGCCGCCGGAAGAACCACCCCCGGTCGTGTTCGACGAGCCGTCGCCGGTCGATACTCCGGCGCCGCCGCCTGCGCCGCCCGCACCGCCTGCGCCGCCCGCGCCGACCGGTCCGCCGCGCAACGACAACGACCTTCGCGCCAGCCTCTGCGTCAAGCCGTCGACAGCGCCAATCGGTGCGGCCATCACCCGCGCAGGCATCGATCAGGGCGAAGTCGTACTGCTGATCGTCTATCAGGCCGACGGCACCATCACCGACGTCAGCGTCGCCAAGAGCAGTCGCAACCGCGACGTCGATCGCGCTGCCGTCACCTGGGCTAAGCGTGCGAAATTGTGTCCGGGCGCTGCCGGTCAAGGCCGTATCCCGTTCTCGCTTTCGAGTGAATAACCGCTTCTGAGTCACCCGCGCCACCGCTTCACGCATCCAATCGTTAGATCCTTCCACACACAAGAAAGGTAAGCGTCATGCTGCAGGAAACCACCACCGCCGCAACCGGGGGCAATGCCGCCGCTCTGAAGCAGATGGGCGTCGACCATCTGGTGCAGGAAATGCTCGGTAACCCGGGAGACTACGTCGTCCAGCTCGTGGTTGCCGCCACCCTGATCATCATGTCCGTGATGTCCTGGTACTGGATCGTGGTCAACTTCGTCAAGAACAGCAATCTGCGTCGCCGTGGCGACACGGTCACCAGCACGTTCTGGGAAACCCCGAACGCGCAGGATTCGATCCGCTTCATGGAAGAGCAGCCGAAGAGCGAGCCCTTCTCGAAGATCGCTCTCGATGCCGCTCAGGCCGCCGCGCACCACCAGCGTCATGAAGGTTCGCGTCTGGTCGAATCGCTCAATCGCTCCGAGTTCGTCGACCGCGCCCTGCGTCAGGCCGTCACCCGCGAATCGATGGGTCTGGAAAGCGGTTTGACCGTGCTCGCCACCGTCGGCTCGACCGCTCCGTTCGTCGGTCTGCTCGGTACGGTGTGGGGCATCTACGGCGCCCTGATCAAGATCGGTGCGACCGGCCAGGCCTCCATCGACGCCGTCGCTGGCCCGGTGGGTGAAGCGCTGATCATGACCGCCGTCGGTCTGTTCGTCGCCATCCCGGCGGTGCTCGCGTACAACTTCTTCGTGCGCAGCAACCGCATTACGAACAACAAGTTCGATACGTTCGCCCACGATCTGCACGACTTCTTCGCAACCGGCGCGCGCGTCGGCGAAGTCGCCGCCAAGCGCTGATCCCGGCGACCCTCGAACACCCTGACGGAGTCCAGTCATGTCCTTCAGTTCCGGCAACGACAGCGGCGGCCCGATGTCCGAAATCAACGTCACGCCCCTCGTGGACGTGATGTTGGTGCTGCTGATCATCTTCATGATCACGGCACCGCTGATGTCGCACAAAACCAAGGTCGAGCTGCCCGAGGCGAACTACGACACACGCGACCCGGACAAGGCTGCTCCCGCGATCATCACCGTCGCCGTCACCGAGGAAGGCAGGTTCTTCTTCAACGACGAGCCGGTGACCCGCGAGCTGCTGGAGAGCCGGCTGTCGATCGAGGCGCAGAAAACGCCGCAGCCTTCGGTCAATATCCGCGGCGACAAGACCACCCGCTATCGTTACGTGAACGAAGTGGTCAACATCGCCCAGGCCCAGGGCATGCGCAAGGTCGGCTTCGTCGCGATCCGCGAACGCAACTGACATAGACAGAGAGCAGACGCATGGCATTCGCATCCAACTCCGGTTCCGGCCCCATGGCCGACATCAACGTCACGCCGCTGGTCGACGTGATGCTGGTGCTGCTGATCATCTTCATGGTGACCGCCCCGATCCTGTCCTATCCGATCGATATCGATCTGCCGCAGCGAACCACTAATCCGCCGGAAAACCCGGTGGAACCGCCGGAACCTGTCAAGCTCCGCATCGACCAGTCCGGCACGGTGTATTGGAACGACAGCCCGACTCCGGTTTCCGCGCTGCGCAGCATGATGACGAGCGAGGTCGAACGCGACCCGGCCAACCAGCCGACGCTGGAGATCGACATGAACGAGGACGCTCAGTACGAAATCCTCGCCAAGGTTCTGGCTTCGGCCAAGGACGCGCAGATGAAAAAGATCGGCTTCGTGAAGAAGTAAACCGCCCTACTGGCCGGCGGCGGACCTGCAGCTCGCCACCGCGCCTCCAAACGCTTGCCATACTTCGAACGCCGCCTCTGGGCGGCGTTTTTTTGTCTCCGGTTGCCGGTGGGGCTTGCGGCCGTGCGGGCGACAGCGTTAACGTGGAACCGCACCCACCGTGAGGAGCGACGCCATGGCTTTCGCGCAAGCAGATTCCCGGCAGGACGCCATTTCGGAAATGAACATCACCCCGTTGGTCGACGTGATGTTGGTGATGCTGGTGATCTTTATGATCGCCGCCCCGGTCTTCAGTCAGGCGATTCCCCTCAACCTTCCGCAGACAGGTCCAGATCGCCCCGATCCGCCCCCGCCGATCGAATTGCGGATCGACGCCGCCGGCGAAGTGTTCCTCGGCGGCCAGCCGATGCCGGTCTCGGCGCTGTCGTCGGTGTTTTCGGCCGAACGTGAGCGGGCCGGCACTCAGCCGGTGATCCTGAACATCAATGCGAACGGCGAAGCCGATTACCAGGTCGTGGCCAAGGTGCTCGCGGTCGCCCAGAACGCCGGGCTGGGCAATATCCGTTTCAAGAACTGAAGCATCACCAACGTGTCCGGAACAGGCGGCCGATGACCGCCCGTTCCGTTTGAAAGAAATGATGTATGCCCTGAATCAGCGGGTGCCGGCAGCGGCGATGACCGCAAGATAACGCTTCACGGTCGCATCCAGCCCGGCATACAGCGCTTCGCCGATCAGGGCGTGACCAATCGAGACTTCCAGCACATCAGGCACCTCGCACAGGAACAAGCCGAGATTCGCTTGGCTCAGATCGTGTCCGGCATTCGCGCCGAGTCCATGCGCCGCGGCTGCGCGTGCGGTCCGGGCGAACGCTGGCAACTGCGCTTCCGGATCGCCAGCGGCGAAGGCCTCGGCATAGGGGCCGGTATAGAGCTCGATCCGGTCGGCGCCGGTGGCGGCCGCCGCGGCGATGTCCGCGCCGGCATCGGCGAACAGCGCGACCCGGCATCCCAACGTCTTCAGTGCCGACACTTGGACACGCAGCGCGTCCAGGTCGCGGGCGAAATCGAAACCGTGGTCCGAGGTGAGCTGGCCGTCGTCGTCGGGCACCAGTGTCGCCTGCGCCGGACGCGTCTCGGCGCACAGGGCATGGAAGCCGGGATAGCCCGCCCGCGGCGGTGCGAACGGATTACCTTCGACGTTGAATTCGACGGCATATTCGCGGGTCAATTCGGCCAGCGCGTACACATCGTCGGCGCGGATATGGCGCGAGTCGGGGCGCGGGTGCACTGTAATGCCCTGCGCGCCGGCGTCGAGACAGGCGCGCGCTGCGGTCACCACATCTGGATCGCGACCGCCGCGCGAATTGCGCAGCACCGCGATCTTGTTGACGTTGACGCTGAGGACGGTCAAGACGTGATGCGCAATGATGCGATCAGGACTGCGCGGCGTCGCCGTTCGTCGGCATCGAAGCGGTCATCGCAGCAGGCATGGCAACAGAGCCGGCGGCGGCTTCGGCGCGCTTGGCTTCGGCCAGTTCCCGGAGGCGGCGCAGCTCCTGCGGGTCGATCAGCATGGTCTCGCTGCGGGCGCTGTTGTCCACGCGCTGGGCAAGCAGACTCATGATCGCGACGACGCTCAGGCCCAGCGAACCGAGCACACACAGGATCACGGCCGCCATCGAGGTGGCGCTCAGCGCGATCAGGAACAGGCCGACGGCGAACAACAGAAGTAACCAGGGCATGGGACGCGTCCTTACCGGGGAATCGAGCCGGGGGAAAGGGGGGACGGGCGTCAGTCTACTCCGGAGGCCCATGGCGCCGACAGCCCGCCCGACAGCCCGGCCGTGCCGTCCGTCGCCCTTGGCCGGCGCCAGTGTGACGCCGCTACAGCAGCGGCGACATCAGCCGGGCCAGCGCCTCCGGCAGCCGGGTCCTGAACAGCGACCGCTGCCGATCGTCGCGTACCCGCGGGGCGCTGGTGAACTCGCCCTCGATCAGCTTCGCCAGGCGCTCGCCGATGTCGAGGTCCTGGAACAGCATCGACACCTCGAAATTCAGCCGGAAGCTGCGGTGGTCGAAATTCGCGCTGCCGATGATGACCGAGGCCGTGTCCACCAGCAGCGCCTTGGTGTGCAGCATCCGCGGCCCGTACTCGTAGATCTTCACGCCGGCCGCAAGCAGGTCGTCGTAGTACGAGCGCGCCGCCATCGTCACCAGCCGCGAATCGCTCATCCGCGGCACCATCAGCCGCACGTCCAGGCCGCCCAGCGCGGCCGAGGTCAGCGCCATCATCGCCGCCTCGCCGGGAACGAAATAAGGCGTGACCAGCCACACCCGCTCGTGCGCGGCGTGGATCAGGCTCACATGTATGCGATGGATCGCTTCCCACGACGAATCCGGGCCGGACGTCAGCACCTGCGCCGAAATCGCTCCGGCTTCGGGCTCGGGCAGGGTGCGGGCGATATCGGAAATGAAATCGCGGCGGCCGGTGGCGTAGACCCAGTCTTCGGCGAACACCAGTTGCAACGTGCGCACCGCATCGCCTTCGATGCGCAGATGCAGATCGCGATACGCGTCGCTGCGCAGGCGTTCGTTCTCGGCGTCGGTGATGTTGATGCCGCCGGTGTAGGCGATGCGGTTGTCGATCACCACGATCTTGCGATGGGTGCGCAGGTTGAGCCACGGCCGCCACCAGAACCGCCAGAAATGGCTCGGATGGAACCACGCGACTTCGCCGCCTGCATCCACCAGCGGCGCCAGGAACTTGCGCGAACACGCGCCGGAACCGATCGCATCCAGCAGCACCCGGACACGCACGCCGCGCGCGGCGCAGGCGACCAGCGCATCGCGCACCATGCCCCCGCTCTGGTCGGGCGTGAAGATGTAGTACTCCAGGTGCACCTGATGCTGCGCGCGGCCGAGGTCGTCGATAAACGCGTCGTACTTCGCGGCGCCGTCCACCAGCAGGCGTACGTCGCGCAGCGTACCCGGCGCCAGACCCGTGGCCCCTTGCGCCAGAGACGCCAGCTCGCGGACCTCGACTGAAACATCCTGCCCGGACGTGTCGCCGCCGAGCGAGTCGTCTTCCAGCCGGCTGCGCGCGCGGCGCAGGCGCTGGCGCTTGATCTTCTGCGGCCCCAGCAGGTGGTAGATCAGGAAACCGATGTAGGGCAGCAGCGCAAGCCCCATCAGCCAACTCAGCGTCGCCACCGGCTCGCGCTTCTGCAGCACGATCCAGCCGCCCAGCAGCAGCAGATAGGCCACCCAACCAACGAGCAGCGCGGGGCCGATGATTCCGCCGACCACCGGAATCCCGTGCAGCCAGTCCCACACCCAATTCCACATGCCAGATATCCCCGTGAACGCGGTCGCAGCGCCTGCGACTTGCGCGCGCTAGCCTACTCCGATGGCACAGGGCAGCAAAGTCGACGAAGCGACCCACAACCTGCTGCGCAGCGGGCCGATCAAGGGCCGCGGCGCGGCCTCGTATGTGCGCGGGCGCTTCGAGAAGACTGTCGCCGAAGCCGAGGACGACGGCTGGGGATCGGTCTACGCCGTCGATGAGGGCGAAACGGACGCCCCGCCGCCGAAGCTGCGCACCGAAGTGACCGTGGAGCGCGCGCGCAGCATCATCAGCCGCAACCAGTCGCCTGATCTTCCGTTCAGCCAGTCGTTGAACCCGTACAGGGGATGCGAGCACGGCTGCGTTTACTGCTTCGCACGGCCCTCGCACGCGTATCTCGATCTGTCGCCGGGCCTCGATTTCGAGACCAAGCTGTATGCGAAGACCAACGCCGCCGAGATGTTGCGGAAGGAGTTGGCGCGCAAGGGGTATCGCTGCTCGCCGATCTCGCTGGGCATGAACACCGACGCCTACCAGCCGATCGAACGCCGCTACCGCATCACCCGGCAACTGCTGGAAGTGTTCGCCGAACACCGCCACCCGGTCAGCCTGATCACCAAGAGCGCATTGATCCAGCGCGACATCGATCTGCTCGCGCCGATGGC
>JAYUUH010000366.1:0-3750 GCA_043754745.1 Lysobacter sp. | reverse complement strand
ATCTTGGGGCGTCGATCCGGCGCTGGCCGCATCGCTGAAGGCGACGCATGGGGACGCGCGGATCGAAGCGTTCGCGCCTCCCGCGAATGTCACCGCTGCGGATGGGATCTTCACCGATGCGGCGCTGCAGGGGCTCGCGGCGATCCAGTCGATGCTGGCGGGGGCGCAGGGCGTTCGCGCGCTGGTGATCGTTGCCGATAGCGATGTTGCCGATACGACTGCTGTCGATGAGGCGGCTGTCGATGAGGCTGTAGCTTGCGGTTTCGACGCCATGTTCAGGACGGCGATGGAGGAAACTCCGGCCCTGGTCGCGCGCGTGATCAGGGTGCCGGCCGATATCGGCGCTGCCGAACTGCGGCAGCTCGTGCACGACGAGTCCCGCGCCGATGCGCCGCGCGGCGCGGCCGTCCGCCATGTGCGCGACGCCGGCGGCCTGCGCCGCGAAGTCTTGCGATGGCGCGTGCTGGAGCAACGCGTATTGGAGCAGCATCCCGAAGGCCACGTGCAATCCGCAGCGCCGGTGGCGTTCAAGGAAGGCGGCTGCTATCTGATCACCGGCGGCGCCGGCGGCATCGGTCTGCAGTTCGCGCGCGAGATCGTCGCGCAGTGCCGCTCCGCGCGCATCGTGCTGGCCGGGCGCTCGACGCTCGCGCCCGAGGCGCGCCGCACGCTGGATGCGCTGGCGACGCCGCTGCACCGGATCGACTACGTCGCGCTCGACGTGGCGGATCGCAGCGCCGTCGACGCCCTTGTGGCCCAGCTGCGGGAGCAGGACCAGCCGCTGCGCGGCATCCTGCACTGCGCGGGCATCCTCCGCGACGGTTTCATTCTGCGCAAATCGCCGTCGACGTTCGCCTCGGTGCTGGCGCCGAAGGTCGCCGGGTTGGTGAATCTCGATCTTGCGACGCGCGACCTGCCGCTGGATTTCATCCTGCTGTGCTCGTCCTTCGCGGCCTGCTGGGGCATCGTCGGCCAGGTCGACTACGCCGCGGCGAATGCGTTCATGGACGCGTTCGCCGCGCACCGCAATCGTCTGGCCGCACGGGGCGAACGCCATGGACGCACGCTGTCGGTGAACTGGCCGCTGTGGCAGGACGGCGGGATGAGCATGGATGATGCGACCCGCGATCGGCTGCTGGACCACACCGGCATGCGTCCGCTGTCCACCGTCGCCGCGATGCGCGCTATGTACCGCGGCCTTGCGCTTCCCTGCGAGCGTCTGCTGGTGATGGAAGGCGAATTGCCGGCGATGCGGGCGCTGCTCGAAGCGACGGATTCCGCGACCGGTTCCAGAATCGTTTCCGCAACGGGTTCCGCGACCGGGACTGCGCGCGAGACCGCCCGCGACAGCGCGGCCGCCCCTGTCGTCGATGCAACCCATGTCGACGCAACGCCGGTCGGTATGGACGACGCCCTGCGCGAGAAAGCGCTGGACTACCTCTGCCGACAGTTCTCGCAGGTGCTGAAGATTCCTGCCGCCCGGCTGCGGCCGCAGGCGCCTCTGGAGCAGTACGGCATCGATTCGATCCTGGCGATGAAGCTGGTGACGCACCTGGAAACGATCTTCGGCAGGCTGCCGAAGACGCTGGCGTTCGAATACCAGACTATCGCGCAGCTCAACGACTATTTCTGCACTACGCACGTGGATCGCCTGATTTTGCTGTTGTCGCCGCGCGTCGTGCCCCCGGACACCGCGACCGATCCATCTCCGACGACAATAGCGACAACGACCGCAGCGACAACGGCCGCGAGATCGCAGGTGCCCGGCAAGCGCATCGGTACAGTGCGTCGAACGTCTGATGCCATTCGGCCGCAGCCGCACGCCGAGGCGCAGCCCATCGGGCTTCCGCCGCGAAGCGACGCCGATAGGCGCGGCGCGGACGCCGCTGTCGAGACAGTCGCGACAGCACGCACCGACAAGCCGCCCATCGACGACGAACCGATCCTCAGCCCATCGCACCATAGCGAAAGCATCGCCATCGTCGGCATCAGCGGCCGCTATCCGGACGCCTGGGATCTGGACGAATACTGGCGCAACCTGTCGCAGGGTGTGGACTGCATCCGCGAAATTCCCGCTGATCGCTGGCGCTGGCAGGACTACTATCGTGCTCCGAACGGCGCCGACCCCGTCGGCGGCGAAGCGCTGGCCGCCGGACAGCACAGCAGCCGCTGGGGTGGATTCATCCAAGGGGCCGACGAATTCGATCCTCGCTTCTTCAGCATCACGCCGCGCGACGCCGAACAGATCGATCCGCAGGAGCGGATGTTCCTGCAGCACGCGTGGATGGCGATCGAGGACGCGGGCTATACCCGCGCCGCACTGCAGGCCTGCCGCGGCGGCCAGGTGGGCGTTTACGCCGGCGTGATGTACGGCGAATACAACCGCTCGGGCAGCCTCGCCAGTGTCGCCAACCGCCTGTCCTACGTGCTCAACCTGCACGGGCCGAGCATGACGCTCGACACCATGTGCTCGTCGTCGCTGACCGCGATCCATCTCGCGTGCCAGGATCTGAAGCTGGGCCGTACCGACATGGCGTTGGCCGGCGGCGTCAACCTCAGTCTGCATCCCGGCAAGTACGCGATGCTCAGCGCCGGCCAGTTCATTTCCAGCGACGGCCATTGCCAGAGTTTCGGCGAAGGCGGCGACGGCTATATTCCGGGCGAAGGCGTGGGCGTGGTGGTGCTCAAGCGCCTTTCCGACGCCGAACGCGACGGCGACGCGATCCACGCGGTGATCCGCAGCAGCGCGCTGAACCACGGCGGCAAGACCAACGGTTACACGGTGCCGAATCCGCAGGCGCAGGCGGCGGTGATCGCCGATGCGCTGAAGGATGCGGGCGTCGATGCGCGCCACGTCAGCTACATCGAAGCGCACGGCACCGGCACCAAGCTGGGCGACCCGATCGAAATCGCGGCGATCAGCAAGGCATTCCGCGAATACACGACAGACACCGGTTTCTGCCTGATCGGTTCGGCGAAGTCGAACATCGGCCACTGCGAATCCGCAGCGGGCATCGCTGGATTGACCAAGGTCATCCTGCAGATGCGCCACCGACAGATCGTGCCGTCGCTGCATTCGGAGCGGCTGAATCCGAACATCGATTTCGAGGCCACGCCGTTCGAAGTCAACCAGCGCCTGCGTCCGTGGAATGCACCGGTGATCGACGGCAAAGCACTGCCGTTGATCGCAGGCATCTCCTCGTTCGGTGCCGGCGGCGGCAACGCGCACCTGGTTGTCGAAGCCCATGCCGGCGCCCAGGCCCGCGCTTCCCATCACGAAGCCACACCCGGCGTCGTGCTGCTTTCGGCGCGCACGCTGCCGCAGCTGCGGCAGAAAGCGCTCGACATCAAAGCCTTCGTCGAACGCGATGCCGACATCGATCTGTCCGGCCTGTGCTACACCCTGCAGATCGGCCGCGAAGCGATGGAAGAGCGCCTCGCCATGCGCGTGGACTCCCGCGCGGATCTGCTCGAAAAACTCGCCGTATTCCTCGCCGACGACAGCCTTGAAGACGGCGCGCTCGCCGACGATCTGTACTACGCGCAGTCCCGCCGCCATCGCGAAACCATCGCGCTGTTCACCGTCGACAAAGACCTGCAGGCCAGCGTCGATGGCTGGTTCGTCTCCGGCAAGGTTTCGCGGCTGCTGGATGTCTGGACCAAGGGTCTCGACCTGGACTGGCTGAAGTTGCACAGCGCGCCCCTGCCAGGACGCATGCATCTGCCGGTCTATCCGTTCGCTCGGGAGCG
>JAYUUH010000365.1:0-3754 GCA_043754745.1 Lysobacter sp. | reverse complement strand
ATCGGTGTCTTCGCCGAAGTCCACGTTCGACGCCCAGGCGCCGACATAGAAGCCGTTCGACCAGCTGTAGCCGGCGCCGGCCTGGATCGCCGGATGGTCGTCGGTCTGGGAAATGCCACGGAACATGTATTCGGACGTGGCCGCGGCATTCCAGTTGAAGCCTGAATCGTCTTCGTCCTGAGCCTGCGCCGCCAACGGCATCAGCGCCAGCAACGCCAGGGAAATCAAATGTTTACGCACGGGAAACTCCTCAAATCGTTGTGAGATCAATGTTGTTCGGGGGTATAGCAGATGCCGCCATTGGCCGCACGATAAAAGATTAACCCATATTTAACCCATCAAGGCGAGCGCGTGCGCGGCGAAATCCGCCTGCAATCAAATTGTCATACTTTTGGCATCGTTCTTGCTTAATGGCCAATATGTCCTGCAGCAACGTTGCAGATACTCCCTTAGCGAAGAGATCTGAAGGTATGACCTACTCGGTAGCGCTTTGCGGATTGACGGCCAGAGACTCGCGACTGCTGGAGGTCGTGATCAACCGGGCCAGCGGTGGGCGGCACCAGTTCCATGCCTTCCAGGCGGACAACGTGCAGATGCCCCAGGTCGCGATCGTCGACGCCAGTTCGTCGATATCCCTCGAGCTCTATCAGAGTCTTCATCTCCGCTACCCGAAACTGTTGGCGGTGACGATCTCGGACCACGGCACGGTTGGCGACAGCCGATATCGGATTGAACGCAAGTCGTTGTTCCTTCAACTGATGCGGGTGCTCGAAGACCTCGCGGAACATGAATTCGCCGGGCCCAAGGCCAGCATCCCGACGCTACAGGCGGCACAAGCGCCGCAGGCGCCGCCTGCGCCCGTCGACATTGCCGACAGCGACCTTGCCAAGGGCGACCGCGAACAGCCGCAGCCGCTCGTCGCACTGGTCGTCGACGACAGCCTGACCGTGCGCGAGCAGATGCGTACGGCGCTGGAGCGCGTAGGCATCGCCTGCAACGAGGCCGACAGCGCCGAAGCCGCGATGCAGCTGCTGCAGCACAACCGCTACAACCTGGCTTTGGTGGACGTCGTCATGCCCGGCACCGACGGATACGAGCTGTGCCGCAAGATCAAACGCGACAACTACACCCGGCTGATGCCGGTCCTGATGCTGACCAGTCGCTCGTCTCCCTTCGACCGCGCCCGCGGCGCGCTTTCGGGCTGCGACAGCTATCTGACCAAGCCGATCGCCTGGGACACCTTCAGCCAAGCGGTCGACAAAGCGCTGATGAAATCCTTCCGGAACGATCGCGCGCAGATGATCGCGCGCGGTTACCGCAACTGAATCCCCCCGCGTCCACGCACGACGCTCCACCCGTTCACCGTTTTCCACAAGGAGCTATCCGCCATGTCCAAGATTCTGATCTGCGACGATTCCGCCGCCGAACTCGCCAACCTCCGCAGCATTCTTACCGACGCCGGCTGGCATTCGATCACCGCGTCCAATGGCAACGAGGCCGTGAAGAAAGCGGCGACCGAAAAACCATCGCTGATTTTCCTCGACATCATCATGCCGGACATGGACGGCTACGAAGCCTGCCGCCAACTGCAGTCGAACCCCGACACCAAGTCCATCCCGGTGGTATTCGTCTCCAGCAAGAACCAGAAGGCCGACCAGATCTGGGCGAAAATGCAGGGCGCAAAAGCGCTGATCGGCAAGCCGTATTCCGCCGATCAGATTCTCGACACCCTCAAAGCCTTCGGCTGAGCCATGGATCGCGATCAGGCCATCCCGGCGGCCGCGGACGCGATTGCGACTTCCGCCGCCGCGCCGCCGCCGGCGCTCCGGATCGCATTGCGTCCGCATGATGCCCTGCCGTGGCTGTTACTGCCGCAGGGCGTCGCACTCGAAATCCTAATCGACGCCAGTGCGGTGCGCGTGCCCAACACCCACGACTGGTTCCATGGCGTCGTCAGCCAACGCGGCAACCTGCTGCCGATCTTCGATCTTGCGGCTTGGGCCGGGCTGCGCGTCGACCCGGACCGCCCGCGTCAGGTGATGGTGGTGGGCCTTCCCTCACGCATGTTCGGGCTGATGAGCGACGCCACGCCGAGGCTGCTCCAGATCAAGGGGACGGACGGCAAGCGGGCCGGATACACCGGCGCGCTGTCTCCCTATCTGTCGTTCTTACACGCCGATGACCGCGGGGAAGCCTACGAATTCGATGCGTCGACATGGTTGGCGCACGTGTCGCAGCAGATATCACGTACCGGCGACATCGTCCCGCGCTGACCCGTCCAGGGCGATCGCCCAGAGAGAGCACATCACCATGGCAAACACTTCTTCCTCCTTTCTCGGCAGTATCCGCGGCCGACTCACCATCGGCATCGCGGCGCTGGCGTTGATCCCACTGTTCCTGCTCGCGATCTCGCTGGGCTATTACGCCAGCAGCCAGTCGGCGACAGCGCTCGACCAGCGCGCCTACGACCAGATGGCATCGATCCGCGCCGGCAAGCAGGAAGAAATCAAAGCCTACTTCGACAACGTCGCCGACCTCATGCGCACGATGGCAAACACCGCCGAAGTACGCCAAGCGCTGCGCGACGGCGCCGCCGCCCAGCCGCTGATGGCGGCGGGCGTGGATCTGGATCAGGCCAGGACCGCGCTCGGCGATTACTACCGCAACGACTACGGCCGCCAGTTCTCCACCCGCAATCCCGGGCAGCGCGCGGACATTTCCAACCTGGTCGCGACGCTGCCGCCCCAGACGCTGGCGGCGCAGTACGCCTATATCGCCAGGAACCCGAACCCGTTGGGCAAGAAAGGCGATCTGGATCAGGCCGACGATGGCTCCGAGTACAGCGCGGTGCATGCGCGCATCCACGGCTACGCGCGACGCGCAGTGCAGGACTACGGCCTGTACGATTTTTTCCTGATCGACGCGCAGACCGGCACGGTCGTCTACACCTATTTCAAGGAGCTCGATTTCGCGACCAGTCTGCGCGACGGGCCCTGGGCGCAGAGCGGCCTCGGCCAGGCCTACAACAAGGGCATGGCGGCGAAGAACGCCGGCAGCGTGTCGATCACCGACTACGCCCCCTATCGGCCGTCCTACGACGACCAGGCGTCCTTCGTCAGCACCCCCATCATCGAAGACGGCCGCACGGTCGGCGTGCTGGTGGTGCAGCTGCCGATCGATCGCGTGAACCAGATCATGACCTTCCGCGACCAATGGAAGAAGGTCGGTCTCGGCGCATCCGGCGAAACCTACTTGGTCGGCCCCGACAAGACGCCGCGCTCGATCTCGCGTTTCATGAAGGAAGACAGCGCCCGCTTCCTGGAGACGATGCGTGGCCTCGGCCTTGCGCAGAACAAACTGGCCGCCATGGGCTCGCGCAATTCCAACATTGGCCTGATGACCATCGAGACGCCCGGCGTACAGAAGGCATTGACCGGCGAATCGGGCACCGCCATCTACCCCGACTATCGCGGCATCGACGTTTTGGGCTCGTACGCGCCGCTCGATGTGCTCGGTCTGCGCTGGGTGATCCTTTCGGAGATCGACGCCTCCGAATCGAACGCTCCGATCATCGCGCTGCAGCGCGCCATCGCCGTCGCCGGCCTCGGCGCACTGCTGCTGGTCGGTCTGATCACGCTATTCGCCGGCCTGCGCCTGGCGCGCTCCATCAGTACGCCGCTCTCGCAGGTGCAGGGCACCGTGCAGAAAGTCAGCGGCGGCGATCTCAATGCCCGCACCGGCTTGCAGAGCGGGG
>JAYUUH010000364.1:0-11412 GCA_043754745.1 Lysobacter sp. | reverse complement strand
GACAAGAACGAGCGGGCGAAGAGGTGTGCGCATGGTCCTAAGGGTACGTCATCCGATCCGCGGGAGCGGCGCCAGGGCCTAGGCCGCAGCGCCGCGGCGCTGGCGGGTGAGGTGCACCAGCAGCAGCGAGATCGCCGCCGGGGTCATGCCCGGGATGCGCTGCGCCTGACCGACGGTCTGCGGGCGCACGCGCTCGAGTTTCTGTTGCACCTCGAACGACAGGCCGCGCACCGCCGCGTAGTCGAAATCTTCCGGAATGCCGGTGTGCTCGTGACGCTGCTGGCGCGCGATCTCTTCGCGCTGGCGCGCGAGATAGCCGGAATACTTCGCTTCGATCTCGACCTGTTCGGCCACCGCGACATCCTCCACCGCCGGGCCGAGCATCGGCACGCGCAGCAGCGTTGCGTAGTCGAGTTCGGGACGGCGCAGCAGATCCAGCGCGTGGGTTTCGCGGCTGAGTTCGATGCCCAGGGTCGCCACCGCCTCGCGGCCGAGCGCGTTGTTCGGCGAAGCCCACAGCGCGCCCAGGCGTGCGCTTTCGGCGACGACCGCATCGCGCTTGCGTGCGAAACGTTCCCAACGCGCATCGTTGATCAGGTCCAGGCTGCGACCGGTCTCGGTGAGGCGCAGATCGGCATTGTCTTCGCGCAGCTGCAGCCGGTATTCGGCGCGGCTGGTGAACATGCGATAGGGCTCTTTGGTGCCGTGGGTGATCAGATCGTCGATCAGCACGCCGATGTAGGCCTCGTCGCGACGCGGCGACCATGCGTCGAGCCCGCGGACATGGCGCGCGGCGTTGAGCCCGGCGACCAGGCCCTGCGCCGCCGCTTCCTCGTAGCCGGTGGTGCCGTTGATCTGGCCGGCGAAGAACAGGCCCGGGACCAGCTTGGTTTCCAGCGAATTCTTCAGCCCGCGCGGGTCGAAGAAGTCGTACTCGATCGCGTAGCCGGCGCGGGTGATGTGCGCGCGCTCGAAGCCGCGGATGCTGCGCACCAGATCGAGCTGCACGTCGAACGGCAGCGAGGTGGAAATGCCGTTGGGATAGATCTCGCTCACGTCGAGGCCTTCGGGCTCGACGAAAATCTGGTGCGACGCCTTCTCGGCGAAGCGGACGACCTTGTCCTCGATCGACGGGCAGTAGCGCGGGCCGATGCCTTCGATCTGCCCGCTGTACAGCGGCGAACGGTGCAGCGCGCCGCGGATGATCTCGTGGGTGCGCTCGGAGGTATGCGTGATCCAGCACGAGATCTGCGGCGGATGGTCGGCGGTGCTGCCCATGAACGAGAACACCGGGCGCGGATCGTCGCCGGGCTGCTCTTCCATCACCGAATAATCGAGGCTGCGGCCGTCGATGCGCGGCGGCGTGCCGGTCTTGAGCCGGTCGGCCTGGAACGGCCGTTCGCGCAGTCGCGCGGCGAGCGTGGTCGCGGGCGGGTCGCCGGCGCGACCGGCGGCGAACTGGGTCTCGCCGATGTGGACCTTGCCGGCGAGGAAGGTGCCGGCGGTCAGCACCACCGCGGGCGCTTTGAAGCGCAGGCCGGTCTGGGTGATGGCGCCTCGCACGGCATCGTTCTCGATGATCAGATCATCCACCGCCGACTGGAACACGGTCAGATTCGGCTGCGATTCCACCGCGTGGCGGATGAAGCTGCGATAGCGCCCGCGGTCGGCCTGGCAGCGAGTCGCGCGCACCGCCGGACCCTTCGATGCGTTCAGACGCCGCCACTGGATGCCGGCAGCGTCCGCGGCGCGGGCCATGATACCGCCGAGCGCATCGATCTCCTTGACCAGATGACCCTTGCCGATGCCACCGATGGCCGGGTTGCAGCTCATCGCGCCCACGGTCTCGATGTTGTGCGTGAGCAGCAGCGTGCGCGCACCGGCGCGCGCGGAGGCCAGCGCGGCTTCGGTGCCGGCGTGGCCGCCGCCGATGACGATGACGTCGAAGCGGTAGAAATCGTTCATCTGTATACCTCTGGTCGAGCCTGTTGTCGGAGCATGGCCGCATGCGGCATCGGGCAGGCTCGCTCGCTGCGCATTCTAACGAAACGAGTCCTCACCGGATCGCGGCGTCGGCGGGTCGGCGTCAAAGTTGGCACGCAATCTGCTTATCTCGAGTGGCACTCAAGCGCGGCATGCGCGAAAGCGCAGGCCGGGGTGGAACAGGGCTGGCCACGTGCGCGCTGAGGGAGCCAGGGGCCGAATGTCGGGGGACATTCGGCCCCTTTTTTTGTCCGCCGATGTCGATCCCATGGCGATCCGGGTCGGCTCGATGATGCCTGCCGAACGCTGCTGTCGGCCTTGCGCGATCGGAAGCGAAAGTGTTGGATTGTGGTTCGATAAGGATTCAAGGCGACCCGGCAAGCACACGGGCGCGTCGTACCTCTAAATCGTACATTCTAAAAGGTGCCGACGCCCGACGGGGAGCGGAACAGGGGGGATCCGGATTTCCCCGCCGGGGGTCGGCGATTCTTACCGTGATACGTCGGATTCCGACGCAACCGGTCAGACTGGTTTAGCTTGCGACCAATTCAGGCGCTTGGCAAGGACTTTCAGGGCGTCGTATCGCGACGGAATTCTCGTTCCTGCGGTTCGATCCGACGTTCGGGTGGAGAGGGCCGCGGCAACTCCATGCGCGGCCGCGGTTGCGACGCCGGTTGCGGCATCGACACCGGCGCTCGACGCACCTGCGACACGGCACCGGGCGAATCGTTGCCGCCGCTTATCCCGGGCTGCGGCACCATGATACGGCGCCGCGGACGGTCATCCCGAACCACGATCCCGGCCGGACTGCCCGGCATCGGCGTCGCTACGGGACGGCGGCGATCAAGGTGACGCCATGGGCCGCCATCAGGGTCGCGGTCGCCGATCTGCGGGCCGCCGTTGCCGGGCGGATCGATCACGCCGGGCGGCGGCGTTCCCGGAGGCGTAACGTGCGGCGGGCGCGGATGGCGCGGCCTGCGGTGCGGGTAGGGGTAATACGAATACGGGAAACCGTAACGGTAATTGTCGTAGCCGTACGGAAAGCCGAACCGCGAATAGGGCGTGTGGCCGTAACCGAACCCGAAACCGAAACTTCCATACCAGCCGCCGGGATAGCCATAACCGATCGAACTGTACGGTGCGCCATAGACGTCGTGATATTGCACCGACGGTTCGGAATAGTAGTAGTCGCCACCCTCATCGTCGCGATACGCGTAGGTACTGACGCAACCGGTCAGAATCAGTGCGGAGAGTGTCGCAAGCAGACCAAGACGGAACATGTGGGTACCCCTGAGTGATCGTTGCCGACGGGATCGACCCGTTGGAGTATCGAGCATCTACCCCCCGGATTGAACCTGTCCTTAAGTAAAAGGCTCGGCGTAGCGATGAATCCCGGCTTTCGCCCGCGCACCACGCGACTGACCGCGACGCAGGTCACAGGATTGCTGTTCATCTTCGTCATGATCCGCCTCATGACCTTCAGGCGTTCGCAATGCGGCCCGGGGCCATACCCATAAGCATCGATGCCCTGCCGGCCCGGAAAAACGACAGGCGCAACGGCCGCCATCGCGCCGCATCTGCGAAGAGATCCGGTACCAACGGCACCCGGACCGGCTTGTAGCGCCTGCTACGATGAGCCGATGACCGCCGCCGTACCGATGTTGCCCGACTTCGCCGCCGTGCTTTCGGCCGCGGCCCGGATCGCCCCGCATGCCCGGCCCACGCCGGTGCTGCGGTCGCGGTCGCTCGACGACATCGCCGGCTGTGAACTTCACTTCAAGTGCGAGACTCTGCAGCGGGTCGGCGCTTTCAAGTTCCGCGGCGCCTGCAATGCGATCTTCGCGCTGGACGAGCGGGCCGCCGCGCGCGGCATCGTGACCCAGAGTTCCGGCAACCACGGCGCCGCGGTGGCCCTGGCCAGCCGTCTGCGCGGCGTGCCCGCGACCGTGGTCGTGCCGGAGGGCGCACCGGCGGTGAAACTGAAGGCGATCGCCGGCTACGGGGCGACCATCGTCCGTTGCGCGCCGACCATGGCCGCGCGCAACGCCGCCGCGGACGCGCTGGTCGCCCGGACCGGCGGCCATCTGGTGCATCCCTTCGACGACAGCGACGTCATCGCAGGGCAGGGCACCGTGGCGCTGGAGCTACTGCGCAGCAAACCGGAGCTCGACGCCCTCCTGGCGCCGGTCGGCGGCGGCGGCCTGCTCTCGGGCTGTGCGCTGACCGCGCGCACCCTGCGCCCGGATCTGGAGATCTGGGGCGCGGAGCCCGAAGGCGCGGCCGACGCCCACGCGTCGCTGCGCGAAGGCCGCTGCATCACCGACATGACCGCCCACACCATCTGCGACGGCCTGCGCGGGCATCTCGCGCCGCGCACGCTGGCGCTGCTGCAGCGTCACATCGACGGCATCCTCGTCATCGACGACGATGCGGTGATCGAAGCGATGCGGCTGCTGTGGGAGCGGCTGAAACTGGTGGTCGAGCCTTCGGGCGCGATCGCGTTCGCCGCGGTGCTGCGCAATCGCGAGCGCTTCGCCGGGCGCCGCATCGGCATCGTGATTTCCGGCGGCAACGTCGATCTCGACACCCTGCCTTGGCAGACGCGCGCATGAGTCGCGGCTCGTTGCCCCCGCTGATCCAACGCGCTTCCGGAAAACGCCGCAAGCGCCGCGGCCTGTTCCGCTGGCTGCGACGTCTGTTGTTGTTGCTTCTGCTGTGGCTGTGCGGCGTGGCGCTGTACATCATGTATGTCGGCGGGCGCGACGACGCCGCCGGCGACCAGGTCCGCGCCGATACGATCATCGTGCTCGGCGCCGCCGCCTACGACGCGCGGCCATCGCCGGTGTTCGAGGAACGCATCCGCCACGGCATCGATCTCTACAAGCGAGGACTGGCGCCGACGCTGATCTTCACCGGCGGTTTCGGCGGCAACGGCGCGCGGTTTTCGGAATCGCAGGTCGCGCGGCGCTATGCGCTGCGTCGCGACGTGCCCGCCAGCGCGATCATGATCGAAACCGTGTCGCGCAATACCCGCGAGAACCTGAGCGAATCGGCGGCGCTGATGCGCAAGCGCGCACTCGGCCGCGCGATCGTGGTCAGCGACCCGCTGCACATGTCGCGCGCGCTGCGGATCTGCGGCGAGATCGGCATCGCCTGCCTGGGCTCGCCCACGCCGACCAGCCGCTACCGCAGCTTCGACACGCGCTGGCGCTTCCTGCTCAACGAGGTGTATTTCTTCCACCGCGACCTGTTCTTGTCGCCGCGCTGAACCGCTTTCCATGAGCGCCATTGCATGATCATCGATGGTACCCGTGCGCACGATCGCGCCACCACGCTCGTCCTCGGCTACTACGCCGCCTTCAATCGCGGCGACTGGGAGGCGATGCTGGCGCTGCTCGCCGACGACGTGGCCCACGATCTCAACCAGGGCGCGCGCGAAACCGGCCGCGACGCCTTCGCCGCATTCCTCGCGCGCATGGATCGCAGTTATCGCGAACAACTGCGCGACATCGTCGTGATGGCGTCGCCCGATGGCGCCCGCGCCGCCGCCGAATATGTCGTGCACGGCGAATACTGCCTCGCCGACGAAGGTCTGCCACCCGCGAACGGCCAGCGATACGCGCTGCCCGGCGGTGCGTTCTTCGAGATCGTGTTTACGGACGGCGGCGCCGGCAAGATCGCGCGGGTCACGAATTACTACAACCTGCAGGACTGGATCGCGCAGGTGAGTTGAAGAACGCGGTGGAACCTGACATGCCGCCGTTGAGGTTCACGGTCTTCACGGATCGGATCGGATCGGGCGGGCGGTTCGGCCGATCCGCGGCTCAGAATCCGTAGCGCAGAAAACCACCGTCGACGGCGATGCATTCGCCGGTGATGTAACTCGATGCCGGCAGACACAGGAACGCCACCGCGGCGGCGACTTCCTCCGGTTCGCCGATGCGGCCCATCGGCGTGCGCAGAAGCACTTCGTCGAGATAATCGGGATCGGCGAGTTTGGTCGAGGTGCGGCGCGTGCGGATGTACCACGGCGCCACCGAATTCACGCGCACGCCGTCTTCGGCCCATTCCACCGCAAGGTTGCGGGTCATCTGGTGCATCGCGGCCTTGCTCATGCCGTAGGGCGCGCCGCTGCGCACATGGGTGATCGCGGAGACGCTGCCGACGTTGACGATGCACGAGGCCGCATGTCTGGTCAGCAGCGGGTAGGCGCTACGGGTGAGTTCGAAGGCGCTGAACAGGTTGGTCTCGAAGATGCCGCGCCACTCGTCTTCGCTGTAGTCGATCGCGGGTCTGGTGACATTGCCGCCGGCGTTGTTGACCAGGATGTTGAGGCCGTCGCCGAGGTCATCGACCCAGTCCAGCAGTTCGCGGCGCTGTTCGTCGTCGGCCACGTCGGCCACGCGGGTGCGGACTTCGCCGTCGGGGAATTCTTCTTCCAGTTCGACCCGCACCGAATCCAGGCCATTGCCGTCGCGGGCGGCGATAAGCACACGGGCGCCGAAGCCCAGCAGTTCGCGCGCGATGGCGCGGCCGATGCCGGCGCTGCCGCCGGTGACCAGCGCGAGTTGTCCGTCGAGACGCCAGCGGTGAGCGAGCATGGGGTGGGCCGTCCGCGATGTGGATGGGCGTAGGATAAGCCGCGACCCCGCAGAGGAGGACCACCATGCGCCAGGCTTTTGTTTTTCGCGCGATCTTCACGATGTCGTTGCTGGCCGGTTTCGGCGGCCTGACGGGCTGTTCGAAGCCCAAGGTGCCCGATCACGACGATCCGCCCGAACTGCAGGCCGCGGCCGCTGCGCCGCCCACGCAACTGCGCGAGGCGATGCAGCAGCCGATCGACAAGGCGAAATCGGCGCAGGGCGAGGTCGACGCCGCGGCGGAACGCCAGCGCGCGGCCATCGATACCGCGACCGGCGGCTGAAGCGATTCCAGCGCGCCGAAAACGACGACGCCCGGCGTTGGCGGGGCGTCGCGTGGAGCGGTGTAGCGGATCGTGGCGCTGCTGCGATCAGAATCCGCAGAAGCAGTAGGCGTAGGCCTTGGCCGGGGCGCCGCCGGCGCGCGGTTGCAGCGCGCGTTCCAGCATGCGCAGGTCGCGATCGGCTTGCGGTACCACTTTCGCCATCATGCTGCGGGCGATATCGGAATGGCCGAGCAGGGCGCGACCGGTGGCGCTGCCGGCGAATCCGCTGAACCACTGTTCGAACGGCGTCATCTGGCGCTCGATGTAGCGCACCGGGTACGTGCCCGGCTTGCCGCCGAGTTTGGCGCGTTTGGCGGCATCGGCGATCGCGGTCTGCAGGCCGCCGAACGCATCCACCAGGCCGCGTTCCTTCGCCTGCGCGCCGCTCCAGACGCGACCGCGGGCGACGGCATCGACATCGGCGACCGGCTTCTTGCGCGCTTCGGACACCTTGCCGGTGAAGTCGCGATAGCCCTTCTCGATCACGCTCTGCATCACCTGCGATACGTCCGTAGACAGCGGGCGGGTGACATCGAAGGCGCCGGCGACCGCGGTCGTCGACACGCCGTCGGTGCGGACACCGATCTTTTCGAGGGTGCGCGAGAAGGTCGGGATCATGCCGAAGATCCCGATCGAACCGGTGATCGTGGACGGGTCGGCGTAGATGCGGTCGGCATTCATGCTGATCCAGTAACCGCCGGACGCGGCCAGATCGCCCATCGACACCACCACCGGCTTGCCGGCCTTCTTCAGCGCGACGATCTCGCGCCGGATCTGCTCGGAGGCGAACACTTCGCCGCCGGGCGAATCCACGCGCAGCACCAGCGCCTTCACGCTGTCGTCGTCGCGGGCTTCGCGCAGCAGCGCGGCGGTGGATTCGCCGCCGATGGCGCCGGCCGGCTGTTCGCCGCCGGTGATTTCGCCCTCGGCGACCACCACGGCGATGTGGTTCTGCGTGCCCAGCGTCGGCAGCGCGCCTTTGAGATGGGTCAGATAGCTGTTGAACGAGATCTGGCGGAAGCCGCCTTCGGCCTCTTCGTCGGGCGTGCCGCGCTTGGTCAGCAGGGCCTCGACTTCCTCGCGCGTCTTCAGGCCGTCGACCCATTTCTGCTTCAGCGCGTAGCGGGCCAGATCGCCCTGCACCGCGGCGATGTCCGCCGGCAGCGTGTCGAAGCTGGCGGACAGCTGTTGCGGATCGAGCTTGCGGGCCTTGCCGATGTCGCCGAGATACCGCTGCCAGATGTCGTTCATCCAGAACAGGTCGGCTTCCTTGGATTCGGGCGACGCCGCATCCAGCACAAAGGGCTCGGCCGCGGACTTGAACTCGCCGACCTTGAACAGGTGCACATCGACGCCGAGCTTGTCCTGCAGGCCTTCGCGGAAGTACTGGCGGTAGCGGGCCAGGCCTTCGATCAGCATGCCGCCCATCGGGTCGAGATAGATCTCGTTCGCCTGCGACGCCAGCAGGTACTGGGCCTGGTCGTAGCTTTCGCCGAACGCGATGATCTGCTTGCCGGAGGCGCGCAGGTCGGCCAGGGCTGCGGCCACTTCGCGGATCGAGGCGTAGCCGCTGAAGGACATGCCGTCCACGCGCAGCAGCACCCGTTCGATGCGCTTGTCGGTCTTGGCCGCGTTCAACACCGCGAGCAGGTCGCGCAGCTGCACTTCCCGCGCGCGCGGGTCGTTCAGCGCTTCGGCCAGCGCGCGGCTGGTGGGGTCGATCGTGTACTGCTCGACCAGCGTGCCTTCCGGGGCGATCACCAGCGTGCTGCTGTCCTCGACCGGCAATACGCGCTTGCTTCCGCTGCCCAGTGCGGCGAGGCAGATGAGCAGGAAGCCGAAGAAGAGGATGTTGAAAATCAGGCGGCGGGTGAAATTCATCGCATCCCAGATACCGACCAGGATGCTGGCGATGGGACCGCGGCGGCGCGGTTCGTTCATTGGGGACTCTCCTTGATGTGCTGGTGGCAGTGTGCCGGTCGGCGGCGGCGGCGTCATCCGCCATCGGTCACTCCTACCGGCAGCATAAGCGGCGCCCGTTGCGACAGCCGCAGAAAGCGCAGCCCCAGCAGCACCGCGGCCACGGTGAGGCCCGCGGTGAGGCCCACCCACATGCCGCGCGGGCCGTAGGCGGGCACCAGATCGCCCAAGCCGAGGCCCAGCACCGCGCCCAGCGGCATGCCGATGCCCCAGTAGGCCACCGCCGCCAGCACCATCGGCACCCGGGTGTCCTTCAGGCCGCGCAGCGCGCCGACCGACAGCACCTGGATCCCGTCCGGAAACTGGAACGCCGCCGCCAGCAGCAGCAGCGAGGCGGCCATGGCGACGACCGCGGCATCCGAGGTGTACATCGCGGCGATGGCTTCGTTGCCGAACAGCAGCGCGCTGCCGGTCAGCAGTTGGGTCGTCAGCACCAGCGCGTAGCCGGCGAACGCCGCGCGGCGCAGGCCGTCCCGATCGCCGCGGCCCACGGCGTGGCCTACCCGCACCGTCGTGGTCTCGGCCAGCGCCATCGGCACCATGAAGCAGAGGCTGGCGACGTTGATCGCGATCTGGTGCGCCGCCGCCGGCACTTCGCCCAGCCGCCCGATCACCAGCGCGGTGGCGATGAACAGCCCGCCTTCCAGCAGCCAGGTGATGCCGATCGGCAGCCCCATGGTCAGCAGGTCGCGGATCCGCGACCAGCGGGGCGGGTCGTAGCGGTCCAGCAGCTGCAGGTCGCGGAACCGCCGCGCGCGGGCCAGATAGCCGGCCATGGCCAATACCTGCAGCCACATGATCAGCGCCGAGGCCAGCCCCAGCCCACCGGCGCCCAGGGCCGGCAGCCCGGCGTAACCGAAGGTCAGGGCATAGCCGGCGGGCACCAGCAGCACCAGCCCGCCGAAGCCCAGGATCATGGTGGGTATGGTGTAGTGCAGGCCGTCGCAGAGGTAGCGCATGCACAGGAACACCGCCAGCGCCGGCACGCCCCAGCGGATGCCGTGGACGAAGGCGGTGGCGCCCGGGCGGATCTCCGGCGCGATGCCGAAGGCCTCCAGCGCCAGCGGGATCGCGCTGAGGAACAGGAACATGGCCAGCCCAAGCGTCAGTGCCAGCCACAGGGCCTGCCGGAACAGCGGGCCGATCTCGTCGCGGCGCCCGGCGCCGTCCAGTTGCGACACCGACGCCGGCACTGCGATCAGGGTGCCCATCGGGATCAGCAGCGGCAGCCAGAACAGCGCCGTGCCCACCGACACCGCGGCCAGCGTGGCGGTGCCGTGGTGGCCCGCGATGACGGCATCGACGAAACCGATCAGCCCGGTCGAGACATGGCCGGCGATCAACGGCGCGGCCAGCCGCGCGCTGCTGCGCAGTTCGTCGCGAAAACGCGGTGTGAGGGACTCGGACATGACTGCGCCGGAAGCGGGAGCGCGGCATGGGGCCGGCGCATGGGCTGGTATCTTAACCGCGCCGGTCGGCGTGCCATCCGCCCCGGCATCCGCCGCATCGGAACACGCCGTCGGATCGCCGCATCGCATCATCGAACATCGTCAGGGGAGCGCATGACCGAACTGCAAGCCCACGCCGCGCCTTCCGCCTGCGAAAACTGCGGCAGCATGCTGCAGGGCCATTACTGCCACGTCTGCGGTCAGCACGCGCACAGTCCGCTGCGCAACTTCGGCCATGCGATCGAAGAGGTGTTCGAGTCGTTCTGGCATCTCGATGGCCGGATCTTCCGCACCATGCGCGACCTGTTCGTGCCCGGGCGGGTCGCCGCCGGCTATCTGGCCGGTCACCGCGTCCGCTATGTCGCGCCGTTGCGGCTGTTCGTGATCGTCAGCCTGCTGACGTTCTTCGTCGGCAAGGCCACGCTGCACATCGACAAGGAAGCGGTCGGCGGCAACGATTCCGAACCGGTACAGATCGACCTGGGCGTCGACGACGGCACGGGGCCGAAGCCCGCCGCGCCCGGCGGGTCGGCGCCCGCAACCCTGGCGGACGCCGCCGCGGCGCCCAAGCGCGTCCTGACCACCATCGACGCCATCATCGCCGACCGCAACCGCCAGCTCGCCGGTTTCCGCCGCGAAGCGCTCGAATCCGACGGCGGCTGGCTGCTCACGCCGCTCTCGGACACGGTGAAGTCCGGTATCGACGACGGCGCCCGCAGCCGGATGCGCAAGCTCGGCCCTTCGGAGGCCGAGATCGCGCTGGCGATGGCCCGCGCCGACATCGAACTGGAACAGGCGACGGCCGCCAGCAGGTCCGCTGTCGCCAAGGACACCGCCGACACCGAGTGGCTCACGCGCTGGATCAAGAAGCGCGGCGACCGTTTCACGCGCAACAGCGAGGCGATGCGCGAAAACCCAGACGAATTCGTCCGCCTCTTCCTGGGCGCGGTGCCCGGCGCGCTGTTCCTGCTGGTCCCACTGTTCGCGCTGTTCCTGAAGGTGATTTACCTCGGCTCGGGGCGCGGCTATCTGGAG
>JAYUUH010000363.1:0-3760 GCA_043754745.1 Lysobacter sp. | reverse complement strand
GCCTGCTGCGCGCCGTTGAGCACCGGCACCACCGGCAGCACGACCAACGTGGCCAGCACCGCCTGCAGCAGAAAAATCAGGTACAGACTCTTGAATTCGAAATTGGGCTGGTTGCGCGCGCGGATGGCCTGATAGCGTCGGTCTTCGCCCTTGCCGTGATTGCGCACGGTGATGTAGATCGACAGCCGCAACCCCCACAGCAGGATCAATGCGATCAATACGTACGACGCCGTGGCATCGCTGCCCATCCGCCATGCGAACAGCACGGTGAACGCGATGAAGAAAATCGACCACAGACTGTCGACGATGCTCACGTCGCGCAGCTTGATGCTGAGCGCCCATGTCGCGACGGCAAGCAAAACCATGACCGACAACGGCAGCCACACTTGATCGAGACCGGCGGCATTCATCGATTCAGACCCCCAGTTTCTTGGCGATGACGAAACTGATCGTACAGACCGACGCCGACAGCACCGTGCCCCAGACCAGATCGACCACGGTCACCAGTACAGGGAAATCCTTCAGCAACGCCAGGCTGGTCAGATCGAAGGTGGCATAGGTGACGAAGCCGAACGCCGCGCCCACGAACAGCGCATACCGCCACGAGCCTTTCTGCAGCGCGGGCGCGATCACGAAGAACACCATGCCGGCGATGAAGATCAGATAGAACAACACCGCAGCGAACCAGTTCACGTCGGCCTTCATCAGGCCGCCGATCTGCTCGCGATAGAAATCCTTCGCCAGCACGCCCAGCCACAGCATGTCGATGGCGAAAAAGACCGGCAGGGCGATGGCGTAGAGTTTGATCCACATGGGACCTCCCGAAGGTTGATTCACGAATCACCTTATACGGCAGAAAAACGAAGGCGGATGCAAGCGCAGGGTGGCAGTTTGCGCACCGGAGCCAACCCTTCGGACAGTTGCGCTTGGCATCGATCTGAAAAGAATGCGACGCATCGAGATCACCACTGCGCCCGATAGTTCAGCCAGCATGCCACCAAGCCGCACAGTCCGGTGATGACCGGCAGCATCGGAAGCAGCCGGTCGCCATGGCGCAGATGCGTCCAGTGCGGCAGCGCTAACAGTACGCAATGCAACGACCACCCGGCCAGTATCGTCAGTCCGAGCATGGCATACACGTGACCGACCGCATGCGGCGTATGGAGCGTATAGGTCGAGGCTTCATACAACACCAGCAGCGCATAAAAGGAAGCCCCTGCGACATTCGCGCGATAGAGCCGAACCCAGGCCTGAACGGTTTTCGCTGCCATCGTGATCATCTCTTCAATCTCAGCCAGAGCATGTGATTGAACGTACCATCGCAAATCGCATAGCGCGCGGGCCAAGGCCCGCGACGCGGCATCCAAGGCAAGTGATCGTATGCCGCACACCGCAAGCCCGGCTCTCGCTCGCAGCGAGAGCCGGGCTACGTCACGCTTTCAGAACAGCGTGACCGTGCACGCACCGAGATAGGCACGGGATCCATACAGCGCACTCACAGGCGCATTCGCGGCCACCACGGCCGGGCCCAGCGACGTGTAGACGCGCCACGGCGAACCGGCCAATGCCGCCTGCGTCGTGTAGTTGCCGCCCGATCCGGTGATCTGACGCACATGACGCAACGGCCCATAGCCGCTGGGATACGTCCAGTACTTCACCGTCGCGGTGCCGCTGCCGCACGCCGCGCTGCTGGCGTGATCGTTGGTAGTGAACCAGGAGGTCTGCGCGTTGGCGCCTTCGCGGGTGAAACTGAAATGGATGTGGTCGTAATGCGGACCGCAGCTCGGACATGGCCGGAAGCCCTCATAGGCGCGATCCGACGTCCAGATGACGTTCTTCCAGATGATCTCGACGATGCCGAGCCGTCGCGCCTTGGAATGCGGATTACCGTATTCATCGGTCGCCAGGATCCAGTCGACGATGGCCTGCGCACGCGGCTCGGTGGAATTCACGTAGAAATCCAGCGCCCGACCTTCGCGATGATACGAGGTGGCGCTGACGTTGCACGGCCGGCCGATATACCAGTTCGGATTGAACTGGTTCGGCGCGCCGAACCAGAAACCCAGCAACTCGCGCAGGCGATTCCGACCAGGCTTGTTGGTCGGATCGCAGAGCGGACTCTGGTTGCGGGCCCCGTATGGCTCGAGATTGTTCGGCGGATACGGCCAGCCGAGCTCGTAGACCTCGGCCTTGGCCACCGGCATCGCGCACGCAAGAAAAACTAGAAGACCCGCTGCTGCGGAAACGCGTACGACAGACATCATGACTTGTTCCTTGTCCATGTCACCCGTGCTTCACATTACGTCAATCATGGTTAAAGAGGCGTTACAACTCGTGGCCAAGCGTGAGCAAACCCGGCCGGAACAACGCTGAAGCGTACGCCAGCAATTTCATGCCGCAGATCGCCTAGTGGAATTCTCAGCGCAGTATCGGCACAAGTAGCCCAGGTGTCTGCGAAGTGGACACCCGGGGTGAGGTGTCGCATGTCCCACACCGAAAGCCCCAGCTCTCGCAGAGCGAGAACGGGGTACGTCACTGGCAGATATCGATGCGAGGGTGAAGGTAGGTTCGCGCGCGCATCGCTCCGTCGTCGGGTCAGGAGGGTCGATACCGTCGCAACACGGCAGCCCGCAACCGATCCGCATCATCGATCGCGTCGACCAGCGTTCCCTGCCCCATGCCGCGTGTTGCCAAGCCCTCGCACCATGCATCGAAGCGACGTGGATCGAGCGTTCGGCCCAACGCCGACAAAAGTGCGACGACACGCGTATCTTCGAGGAAGGGCCCACAGTCGACCTGCGCCTCGTCATCGGCGGATTGAATCGCGCCCAATAGGAGATGTGACCCAGACCACGTACCCTGCTGATCCTTGTCGACACCCGGCCACCGCGCCGGCCTTCAAACACACGTTCCGTATGCGCGAGCCATGACAACACACCGCATCCCCAAGCCGGGTCCTCGATCGCCATGACGCTGCGCAGCCACATCTCAAGACGATTCAACGGCAGATATTTCGCCATGAGCCAGAATGCGGCATATATATCGCTGTCATACGCCACGATCATGCCGACCGGCCAGACCTGCACGGGCTGGAAGGCCGATCGGTCGAGCATGCGGTCGCCCGACCAGAACCGCTCGGCCATGGGCACCCGCCCGACAGTGAGCAGGACATCCTCGATCAAGCCCTCACCGTAGCTGCTGCAGGCGGCTTCGTTGGGGCAATGAACCATCATGTTGGTGACGAGGCCGCCGAATACCGACATCGGATCCCAGGGTCCGACGTGATCGATGGCCGTATGTAGCAGATACGGGAACCAGTCGCTCCATTCGGTCATATGACCGAAGCTGACCGGTCCCGAGGAGCATTCTTCGAGTGCCCGCTTGATCTCGTCAGCCGGCCATCCGGCGGGATCCGGCGCCATCAGCGCATCGAACATGCGGCGCCGCTCGCTCATGAACCACGCCTCGCCCATCGGCGACGCCGGACGTGGGAAGCGTTTGCGGAGTCGATCGAGAGCGCACGCATCGGGTCCGAGCCCGGGAATCCAACGGAAGTCCGCCGCGCTATGTGGATTCATGAATACAGTGTCCGAGGGCGGGGCTTGTACCCGTCAATTCTCGGAATCATGGCTTCGGGTCCATAATTACTCACAAGGTACTGGGCATGATGTACACGGAGCGGACACCTGGGATGGTGTGCAGTATGACTCTCCGAAAGCCTAGCTCTCGCATGTGGCGAGAGCTAGGCTACATCGTTACG
>JAYUUH010000362.1:0-3775 GCA_043754745.1 Lysobacter sp. | reverse complement strand
TCTTCAAAGTGCGTGTAAAGGAAGTTCTCCTTGTGGTGCGCCAGGCACCACTTGGCCAGGATCGAGCCGCCGCGCGAGACGATGCCGGTAACCCGCCGGGCGGTCAGCGGCACGTAGCGCAGCAGCACGCCGGCGTGGATCGTGAAGTAGTCCACGCCCTGCTCGGCCTGTTCGATCAGGGTGTCGCGGAAGATCTCCCAGGTCAGCTCTTCGGCACGACCGTCGACCTTCTCCAGCGCCTGGTAGATCGGAACGGTACCGATAGGCACGGGGCTGTTGCGCAGGATCCATTCGCGGGTTTCGTGGATGTGCTTGCCTGTGGACAGGTCCATCACCGTGTCGCCGCCCCAGCGGATCGCCCACACCAGCTTCTCGACTTCCTCGGCGATGCCAGACGACACCGCGCTGTTGCCGATGTTGGCGTTGATCTTGGTCAGGAAGTTGCGGCCGATGATCATCGGCTCGCTTTCCGGATGGTTGATGTTGTTGGGCAGGATCGCGCGGCCGCGGGCGATCTCGTCGCGCACGAACTCGGGGGTGATGATCTTCTGCATGCTGGCGCCGAACGCTTCGCCCGGATGCTGCGACAGCAGGCGCGCATCGCGCACCGTTTCCAGCCGCTGGTTCTCGCGGATCGCCACGTATTCCATTTCCGGGGTGACGATGCCGCGCCTGGCGTAGTACATCTGCGACACATTGGCGCCGGCCACGGCACGGCGCGGCAGCGCGCGATTCGGAAAGCGCACCGCGTCCAGCTTGGCGTTGCCCTCGCGACCGCGGCCGAATTCGGAACTCAGCGCGGGCAGTCGTTCGGTGTCGCCGCGCTCTTCGATCCAGCGCGCGCGCAGCGGCGCGAGACCGGCCGAGAGATCGATGTTCGCAGCGGGATCGGTATACGGCCCGGACGGATCGTAGATGGTGATCGGGGGATTCTCTTCGCCGCCGAACAGCGTCGGCGTCTGCGACAGCGAGACTTCGCGCATCGCCACCCGGAGGTCGGGACGCGAGCCCTCGACGAAAATCTTGCGCGAACCGGGGATCGGCCGGGTCACGGATTCGGAAAGTTGATCGGTCTGCTGCAGCAGCGTCGCGGGCACGGCATTCATCGGCATTCGTCCTGGTCTTGTTCAAGCCCTCGCACGGATGCGCGAAGTGTTCGGGACGAAGCGGCGGCGCTGCGACCACGCGCGGGCGCAGTGGTGGCTGGCGAAGCTTCCCTACGCCGATATCAATCGGTCATTGGCACGGATGCCCAGGTTCGAAGGGTCTGTCTCAATCGCCGGCCGGACCGGCGATACCCCCGCTTCTGGCGACATTGAACCATTCCTCGCCGCCCACCGCCAGCATCCGGGCTTTATTCGGGCATATATCCAGCCCTTGGCCCAAAAACCACACGATTCGGGGGTATCGCAGCACGCTTCAGCGCAGCGATGCGTTGATCCTGTCCAGCGCCGCCGCACCGGGGTTGAGCTCATCGGCACCCATCGCATTCAACGGTTTCGCGGCGGTGTTGAGATGGCCGTGCAGGTCGTCGGCCGCGGCATCGACGTACAGCAGGCCGGTCACCACTTCGCCGCGGGCGTGACGCTGCTGGATCAGGTTCATCGCCGCGATCCGGTCGCGCGGGTCATAGCCCGCGTCGAGCTTGTGCAGCCGCAGCACCGTGCCGTCGTGCTGTTCCACTGCGATGGTGTCGCCGGCCGCATAATCGATCGCGATCTCAGCGCGCGGCAGGATCACGTCGAGCTGGTTCACCGCGTCGTTGTGCTCGCGCACATAGTCGTAGCTCTTGGTACTGCCGGCATGATTGTTGAAAGCGACGCAGGGGCTGATGACGTCGAGGAACGCGGCGCCGCGATGCGACAGCGCGCCCTTGATCAGTGGCACCAGCTGATGTTTGTCGCCGGAGAAACCTCGCGCGACGTAGCTCGCACCCAGTTGCAGCGCCATCGTCACCAGGTCCAGCGGACTGTCGGTATTGGCCACGCCCTTTTTCGAGACCGAGCCCTGGTCGGCGGTCGCCGAGAACTGGCCCTTGGTCAACCCGTAAACGCCGTTGTTCTCGACGATGTAGACCATGTTCACGCCGCGCCGGATCGCGTGCACGAACTGGCCGATCCCGATGGAGGCGGAATCGCCGTCGCCGGACACGCCGAGATAGATCAGCTCGCGGTTCGCCAGATTCGCGCCGGTCAGCACCGACGGCATGCGTCCGTGCACGGTGTTGAATCCGTGCGACTGGCCGAGGAAATAATCCGGCGTCTTGCTGCTGCAGCCGATGCCGGAGAGTTTGGCGACGAGATGCGGCTCGATGTCGAGTTCCCAACAGGCCTGGATGATCGCGGCCGAAATCGAATCGTGGCCGCAGCCGGCGCAGAGCGTGCTGATCTTGCCTTCATAGTCGCGGCGGGTGAAGCCGATCGCGTTGCAAGACAGCGTGGGGTGATGCAGTTTCGGTTTGGTGAAATAGGTCATGCCACCTTCTCCTGCATGGACGCCGGCCGGATGCGCTGGACGATCGCATCCGCAATGAACCGCGCGGTGATCGGCGTGCCGTCGTAGTGCAGCACCGCGATCAACCGCGCCGGGTCGATGTCGAATTCATTGATCAGCAGAGTCCTCAGCTGCCCGTCCCGGTTCTGTTCGATCACGAACACCGATTCGTGCGCGTCGACGAACTCGCGCACCGATGCCGGGAACGGGAAGGCGCGCACCCGCAGCGTATCCAGCGGAATATCCTGCTCGTGCAGACGCACGATGGCTTCCTGCATCGCCGGGCTGGTCGAACCGAAATAGATGGCACCGAACCGCGACGGCACTTCAGTCTGCGACAACAGCGGTTGCGGCACCATGGTCTTGGCGGTGTCGAACTTCTTCAGCAGCCGCTGCATGTTGTAGATGTAGTCGGCGCCGCGTTCGGAATACTGCGCCTGCGGGTTGCGCGAGGTGCCGCGGGTGAAATACGCGCCCTTTTCGGGATGCGTGCCCGGGTAGGTGCGGTACGGGATACCGTCGCCGTCGATGTCCTTGTAGCGCGCGAATTCCATGCCCGCCTCCAGCGCTTCGCGATCCAGCACTTTGCCGCGGTCGTAGACGCGGTGATCATCCCAGACGAACGGCGCGCAGAGTCGCTGGTTCATGCCGATGTCCAGATCGGTCATCACGAAGACCGGCGTCTGCAGGCGGTCGGCCAGATCCAGCGCGTCGGCGCAGAACGCGAAACATTCGTGCGGATCCTCCGGAAACAGCAGGATGTGTTTGGTGTCGCCGTGCGAGGCGTACGCGGCGGCGAGGATGTCGGACTGCTGCGTGCGCGTGGGCATGCCCGTGGAGGGGCCGCCGCGCTGCACGTCAATGATCGTCGCCGGGATCTCGGCGAAATACGCAAGGCCGATGAATTCGTTCATCAGCGAAATGCCGGGCCCGGAGGTCGCGGTGAACGCGCGCGCGCCGTTCCAGCCGGCGCCGACGACCATGCCGATCGAAGCGATCTCGTCTTCGGCCTGGATGATCGCAAAACGATTCTCGCCGGTGTCGGCATCGACGCGGAACTTCTGGCAATACTTCTGGAAGGCTTAGGCGAGCGACGACGACGGCGTGATCGGGTACCAGGCGCAGACCGTGGCACCGCCGTACACGCAGCCAAGCGCGGCAGCGGCATTGCCCTCGACGAAGATGCGATCGCCCACCGCGTCGGCCTTGCGCACGCGCAGACCGATGGGACACGGCAGATGCTTCAGCGCCCAGTCGCGGCCGAGATGCAGCGCTTCGATAT
>JAYUUH010000361.1:0-11506 GCA_043754745.1 Lysobacter sp. | reverse complement strand
ATCCCGATCACATCCTTCCGGAAGCCGCTTTCGGCCAGGATCGTGTTCACCGCCTGATCGCGCGTCCATTGGCGGCTGACTTTCACCGCCAACGCGATGCTCGCGAGATGATGCTCGCCCTGAGTGCGCGCACGACTGTGCTTGAACTGGGCGATCCGCATCGCCCGATGCAGCAGCATTTCCTCCGGAGGCGGTGGTTCCGGAAATTGTCTTGTGGATATGAAAAAGTCGATCCAGAACGTCACCGGATTGAGCCTGCGCAGGCTCGTCGCCCCGTCGGCTTCCACTGCGAGATACTGATCCTGGATCGAATCCGGTGCGCGGTACGACGATGCGGGGATGTCATCGGGAACGAAGCGCGCGCTCCACGCATACACACCGAAGCACAAGACGACAACGAGCAGCAGCAGGGCCGATATCGCGCGCAGCAACCAGAAGAGCCATCGTGCGCGAACAGTCATGACAGCGTCCGGAGATGGGTGGCGCGATCGCAACGCTGGCACATGCCGCACTTCCGTCTTGAGCGTGTTGAAGCGCGAGGCTAAGTCTGTCTATGCGCTCGCGGCAATCGTGCACAGGCGTCACGCTTGTATCGGCAGAAAATCCGTATATCGCGCGGTGGGTTCAAGGAAGCCCCGCTTTGTTTCCCAGGCCAGCGCATCTGTGCCCGGCAGTCTGAGGGGCAGAGTAGAAAAGCCAACAGCAAATCCCCCCTTTCCCCCCTTTTTTCAAAGGGGGATACAAGAAAGGCGGGATACAAGAATGGAGAGATGCACTAAAGGAGAGGTGCACGAAAGGAGAGATGCAAGAAAGGGCTGGACGCATCCGGTGCTCCACTCCGCTGGTTGAAGCATCGATGCTTTGCCCCCTTTAAAAAAGGGGGCTACGGGGGATTTGCTCTTGCCGTCCAGCGTTGTGGCATCCAGACACCGCCAGCCGGACATCCTGCGTTCCGCAAGAAACGTGGATCAGCAAAAAATGCCGGGAGATCTCGATCCCCTGCGAAGGGCAGGGAAATCGATGTCCGATCGTTGCCCCGCCGGATTGCTGGCGAGGCGAGTCAGCCAGTCGACTCAGGCCGCTTCGTATGCGCCGTAGCCGCGCAGGCGCCTGTAGCGGCGATCCAGCAGGTCTTCGATGGGCTGTTGCTCCAGCGCGTCGAGTTCGTTGATCAGCACCGCTTTGAGGCGCTTGGCCATTTGCACGGGATTGCGGTGCGCGCCGCCGGTGGGTTCGCGCACGATCTTGTCGATCAGGCCGAAGTCGCGCAGGCGCTTGGCGGTGATCGCCATGGCCTGCGCGGCTTCCTGCTTCTTGTCGGCTGTTTTCCACAGGATCGAAGCGCAGCCTTCCGGCGAAATCACCGAATAGGTGCTGTATTCGAGCATCAGGGTGCGGTCGCCCACGCCGATCGCCAGCGCGCCGCCGGAACCGCCTTCGCCGATCACGGTGCAGATGATCGGCACCTTGAGTTCGGCCATTTCGATCAGGTTGCGGGCGATGGCTTCGGACTGGCCGCGCTCTTCGGCGTCGATGCCCGGCCAGGCGCCGGCGGTGTCGATGAAGGTCAGCACCGGCAGGCGGAAGCGTTCGGCCATCTTCATCAGCCGCAGCGCCTTGCGATATCCCTCGGGCTTGGGCATGCCGAAATTTCGGCGGACCTTGGCCTTGGTGTCGCGGCCTTTTTCGTGGCCGATCAGCATCACGCTGCGGCCGCCGATGCGGGCCAGGCCGCCGACGATGGCGCTGTCGTTGGCGAAGGCGCGGTCGCCGGCCAGTTCCTGGAACTGGTCGCACATCACCCGCAGGTAATCGAGGGTGTAGGGCCGTGCCGGATGGCGGGCCAACTGCGATACCTGCCAGGCGGTCAGGTCGCGGAACGTCTGCGCCGTGCGCAGGCGCATCTTGTTTTCCAGCGCGCGAATTTCGGCGTCGATATTGACCGCGGGTCCAGTGCTGGCCTGGCGCAATTCGCGGATTTTGGTTTCAAGGTCGGCGATGGGCTGTTCGAAATCGAGGTAATTCGGGTTCATACGGCGGGCGCGATCCGTGGCCTGGAAGAGCGCCAGTTTAGCCGACGAAGTCTCGAATCGCCGTACCCGAACGTATGGTGCCCGTAGGCGCGGCTTCGGGCGCAATGGGTTCCCATCGCGGACATCGCGGCTGAAGTCGCGCCTACGGAAGCCAGGGCTTGGTCATCGCGACCTTGACCGTGCGCACGCCGGGCATGGCGCGCAGGGCGCCGGGCAGATCGGCCTCCACGCGCACCGATTGGCCGCCGTTGATATCGAGCGTGCCGGCGGTGCCCTGCGGCAGCAGCAGGTCGTAGCGCAGCGGCGTGTGCCCGGGACGATGCTGGGCCAGCAACGCCTCCAGGCTGCGCATCAGCCCGGGTTCGCGCAGGTCGAGGCGCATCGACAGCCGTTGCGCCTGCTGCGCGCAGATCAGGCGGTAATCCCAGCAGCGTTTCGCGCGCAGCGAGAAGCCGCCGCTGAATTCGTCCTCGCGCAGGCCGCCCTCGACCACCAGGATGCGGTCGCGGGTCAGGAGTTGCTGATACTCGAAGAAAGGTTCGGCGAAGAACGCGCATTCGATCCGGCCGCGGCCGTCTTCTAGTTGCACGAAGGCCTGCGAATCGCCGCGCTTGCGCATGGCCACGACCTGACCGGCCAGAATGACGGTCGCCTCGGCGCGCCACTGGCGGCGGCCGTCGTCCTCGCCGCCCGGCCGAGGCGCGCGCGCCGGCGGCGTGTTGCTTTCATAGAGCTGGTCGAGCCTGCCCAGGTCGGTGCCGACGAGCGCCTGTAATTCTTCGCGATACGGGTCCAGCGGATGCCCGCTGAGATAATGGCCGAGGGTTTCGCGCTCGCCAGCGAGTTTCTGCGACAGCGACCAGTCGGGTTCTTCGGGCAGTTCGATCTTCAGTTCGGACGCGCTCTGCGCCGGGCCGCCGAACAGCGACACCTGACCGGCGTCGCGTTCGCGGGCGAGCTGCTCGGTGGCTTTCAGCACTTCGGGCAATTGCTTGAGCAGCGACGGGCGGTTCCTGCCCAGCGCGTCCAGCGCACCGGCCTGGATCAGCGCTTCCAGCGTGCGCTTGTTGAGCTTGCTGCTGCCCACCCGTTTGCAGAAATCGAGCAGGTCGACGTAGCGGCCGCCGTTGTGGCGTTCCTCGGCGATGGCGTCGCAGGCGCCGCGGCCGACGCCCTTCACCGCGCCGATTCCGTAACGAATGGTCTTGTCGTCCATCGCCTCGAACATGTAGCCCGATGCGTTCACGTCGGGCGGCATCACCATCAGACCGATGGTGCGCGCTTCGTCCAGGAAGCTCACCACCTTGTCGGTGTTGTCCATGTCCGACGACAGCACTGCGGCCATGAATTCGGCCGGGTAATGCACTTTCAGCCATGCGGTCTGGTACGCGACCAGCGCGTATGCGGCCGAGTGCGACTTGTTGAAGCCGTACTCGGCGAATTTCTCCATCAGGTCGAAGATCTGGGTCGCGGTCTTCGGGTCGACGCCGCGTTCGGCCGAACCGGCCTCGAACTTGGCGCGTTCCTTGGCCATTTCCTCGGGCTTCTTCTTGCCCATCGCGCGACGCAGCAGGTCGGCGCCGCCCAGCGAATAGCCGGCCAGCACCTGCGCGATCTGCATCACCTGTTCCTGGTACACGATCACGCCGTAGGTCGGCTTCAGCACCGGCTCAAGCGCCGGGTGCGGATAGCTCACCTCGGTGCGGCCGTGCTTGCGGTCCACCCATTCGCGATCCATCCCCGAGCCCAGCGGGCCGGGACGGAACAGCGCGGCCAGCGCGATGATGTCTTCGAAGGTGTCGGGCTTCGCGCGTTTGAGCAGTTCGCGCATGCCGCGCGATTCGAACTGGAACACCGCGACCGTGTCGCCGCGCGCGAACAGCTCGTAGCTGGGCTTGTCGTTGAGCGGCAGCGCGCCGATGTCGAGCGCTGCCTCGCCGGTGCGCGCGCGGCGCACGTTGATCGCCTTCACCGCCCAGTCGATGATCGTCAGCGTGCGCAGGCCGAGGAAGTCGAACTTCACCAGGCCGATCGTTTCGACGTCGTCCTTGTCGAACTGCGTCACCGGGTTCTTGCCGCCGCCCTGGCCGTCGTGTTCCGCGAACAGCGGGCAGAAGTCGGACAGCGGTTCGGGCGCGATCACCACGCCGCCAGCGTGCTTGCCGGCGTTGCGGGTCAGGTCTTCGAGCTGCAGCGCGAGGTCGATGAGTTCGCGGAAATCGTCTTCGCTGTTGTAGCGTTCGACGAATTCGCCGATCGCACGGTCGGGGTCCTTCTTCGCGCGATCGCTGCGGCCCAGCACGTCTTCCAGCGACAGCGGATCGGCCGGCTGCAGCGGGATAAGTTTGGCGATGCCGTCGACGAAACCGTAGGGATAACCGAGGATGCGGCCGGCGTCGCGCACCACCGCCTTCGCCGACATCGTGCCGTAGGTGATGATCTGGCTGACGCGGTCGCGGCCGTACTTCGCGGCGACGTAATCGATCACCTCGTCGCGGCGGTCCATGCAGAAGTCGATGTCGAAGTCGGGCATCGACACGCGTTCGGGGTTGAGGAAGCGCTCGAACAGCAGGTCGTAGGGCAGCGGGTCGAGGTCGGTGATGCCCAGCGCCCACGCGACCAGCGAACCGGCGCCGGAACCGCGGCCCGGGCCGACCGGGATACCGTGTTCCTTCGCCCAGTTGATGAAGTCGGCTGCGATCAGGAAGTAGCCGGGGAAGCCCATCGATACGATCACGCCCAGCTCGATGTCCAGGCGTTCGTTGTAGCTGGCGCGGTCGTGGCCCTGCGCCATCGGGTACTTCTGCAGGCGCTTTTCCAGCCCGTCGTGCGCTTCGCTGCGGATCCAGCTGTCGAGGGTGTGATCGCTGGGCACCGGAAAGGCCGGCAGGTAGTACTTGCCCAGCGACAGTTCGAGATTGCAGCGAGTGGCCAGATCGACCGCATTGTCGATCGCGTCCGGCGCATCGGCCGCGAACAGGGCCGCCATCTCCTCGCTGGTCTTCAGGTACTGCTGCGTGGTGTAGTCGCGCGGCCGTTTCGGATCGTCGAGCACGCGCCCGGACGAGATGCAGACGCGCGCTTCGTGGGCCTCGAAGCCGTCGGTGTCGAGGAAGCGCACGTCGTTGGTTGCGACCACCGGCAGGCTGCGTTCGGCCGCGGCGTGCAGAGCGAACGCGTTGAACTGCGTTTCGCCTTCGAAGCCGCAGCGGGTCAGTTCGAGATGGATGCGATCGTCGAAATGGCGCTGCCAGTCGGCGAGCGATTGCAGGGCGAGATCGGGGCGGTTGCCGGCGAGCAGTTGCCCGGCCTGGCTGTGGCGGCCGGCGATGGCGAACAGGCCGGTATTGGCCTCCTGCAGCCACTGCGGGCGCACCACCACGCCGTCGTGGCGCTGGCCTTCCATCCAGGCGCGGCTGAGCAGCCGCGACAGCGACAGGTAGCCGCTGCGGTCGCGGCAGAGCAAGGTGAGCTTCCAGGGCGCCTCATCGCCTTCGGCGACGCTGATGTCGGCGCCGGCGATGGGTTTGATGCCCGCGCCTTCGCAGGCCTTGTAGAACTTGACCAGCGCGAAGAGATTGTTGCGGTCGGTCAACGCCACCGCCGGCTGCCCCTGCGCCACGCTGCGACCGACGAGTTCCGGGATGCGGATCGTCGAATCGGCGAGCGAATACTCGCTGTGCAGGTGGAGATGGACGAAGCGGGAGGACATCGGAGGACCGCGGATCACAGCCCGGCAGGGTAGGTCGCGGGGGGCGTTCCGGCAAGGCTTGACGGCGCGGCTTTCCGGCACTGACCGACCGCGGGAGCCGAAGTACCCCGCGGCGGTGGCTCAGAGAATGACCGGCCCGCCGCGGCAGAGCGTGCTGCGTGAGACTTGCGAAGTCGAGCCTGAGGCGTTGGTGACGGTCACGGTGACGGTGAACGAACTGCCGATGCTGCAGCGGCCGTAGAAATCGCTGTGGCCGCTGTCGTTGATCGTGGTGCCGCCGCCCGACCACGACACCGTGGCGGAGCTGTCGGAGCTGTAATCGATGAAGCAGTAGAAACGCCCGCCGCCGTTGTCCAGCGGACAGGCGAAGGTGGTGATGGTGGGTGGGGCCGCCTGCGCCGTGGCTGGCAGCAGGCCGATGGCGACCAATGCGAACGCGGCGGACAAAGACAGGGTTTTGACAGTTCCTTATGAAATGCGGATTGCGGAAAATCGCGGACCGCCGGGTCGGCTGTCCGCGTCGCAGCGTGATGGCGACGGGTCAGAGGCTGAGAGCGCGTCGACGTTCTGATCTTAAGTACTGTCCGGATCACGAAATACTACCGCGGCCCGGTCCCGGAAGACCTCCTTCAGACATACCGCCTGTCCGTGGCGCTTTTTTACGCGTTGTTCAAGGCAATGGGCCCATCTTGCATAGGAAGGTCTGCATTGGCGTCGCCGTGGACCCATTAACATTTGTCACGGTGGCGGTGATGTTCAGATATTGGCCTTCGACGCATTCGCCGTAAAACTCGCTGTAGTTTTCACCGGTATAAGAGCCTCCCGCTTCGTAGAGCCATTGCACGGTGACCGGCGTCGGCGAGGTGAACTGCACGGCGCACACATACATGCCATCGCCAGTATCGCCAGGCCGCGGGCAGTTGAAATGGGTGATGATCGGCGGAGTTTGCGGACCGCCGGTGAACAGCGTCAGTCCGAACTGGCTTAGGATCGGATTCAGCGGCTGGTGGTAGGACGTCGGCGAGGACTCGTTGCAGTTGTGACCGGTCTGCGAGGAGATCGACTTGCCGCCGGATGCCACTCCCTGCGCATGGCCGCCCGGGGTAATGAATGCGCCGCCGGAATCGCCCTTCCCGATGCAGGCGGACGTGCTGGTAAGTCCGTAAACCGTGCCCGCACTGTAGTTGACGCTGATATTGTTGGCACGCACCGTGCCGCAACGGAATCCGGTCTTCCACCCAGACCGGCAGATCATTGCGCCGACCAACGCCTGTGCGCTCCCGATCACGGTAATCGCGCTGCCTGCGTAGTTGCTGACGGAATTGCTGAGTAGCCATGCGGAGGGCTGGGTAATCTGCACCCAGGCCATGTCCTGAGTGGGGAAGATCGCACCGGCAAACACGCCCTGCGCTTCGCCCGCCGTGCCGGTGGTGACCGTGCCGACACCCCCACAGTGACCGGCCGTGATGAAGCCGGTATTAGCGCCTTGAGTGACGGGAAAGCCAATCGAACACCCACCACCGCCAATGTTGTAGCGCTCGCCACCGACGATGGCGGCCGCGGGTTGCGGAGCGTCATCGGAGTCCTCCACACGGAACGAAGCGCTGTCGATACCGGTGGCCGCCACGAAATCGCGGGCGGCGCCTCGCGCCTTGGGGTGGGCCTCTATCACGACTTGATTGCTGGCGACATCCAGGAACCAGGCATGGATGTCCGGATGCAGCCTGCGCCGCTGGCCGAGCCAATCGAGCTTGGCCTTGGCCACTTCGAGATGGGCGAGGCTGCGCCGGACGATGCGGGCGTCCGCGCCCAGCGCGCGGATTTGCGCGGCGGCATCGCCGCCGGTGGTCGCGATCACCAATCGGAACCCTTTACCTGCACCGCGTTCCAGCCAAGCGCCGGCGAAGGTCGCGCCGAGGCGTCGCCGCGCTTCTGGTACGCGTGCCGTCGCAAGGCGTTCCGTGGCGAGATAGGCGGGCAACTGCCGGACATCCATGCCGAGATCGCGCTCCAGAGCCACAGACAGATCTTGGCTGGTCGAGGAAGCGTCAAGTCGAGCTCGGGTGGGCGGCGCTGCCGATGCCGCGAACGTTGCAGACGTCGAGACGAGGATCGAGATCCCGATCGCCAGCTTCGTGGCGTGCCGGGAGAGTAGTGCGCATGCATTCCTGTGCATTGATGATTCTCCTTTTTAGATGGGACACAAGATCCGAGACGAATGCAACGGGTCGGAGTGCCGCGCATCGGGGCACGGCGCGCGCCCAGGTACTGCGCTGTTCGATCTTGCGCCGATCGCTTCGCATGGATTGCGACGGATGCCTCAATCTGCCGTGGTGGTTGTGTCTACCCGCTGCCGCCTAGGCCTGTTGAGCCGCCGCATCGGCCTAATATTTCATGTCGCACCGACGCGACAGCGCCTCGCGCACCGGGGCATAACTGCGGCGATGCTCCGGGCATGCCCCGTGCGCCGCGAGCGCTGCGCGATGCGCCGGGCTGGGGTAGCCCTTGTGGCGATCGAAGCCGTATTCGGGGAAGCGCGCATGCAGTTCGAGCATGTGCCGGTCGCGCGCGACTTTCGCTAGGATCGATGCGGCCATGATCGCCGGTTCGATCGCATCTCCGCCGATGATCGCCTCGGCGGCGCAGGGCAGGCCGGTCGGTAGCTGGTTGCCGTCGATGCGCGCCGCATCTGCGGGAGGAGATAACCCTTCCAGCGCGCGACGCATCCCGACCAGCGTGGCCTGCAGGATGTTCAGGACGTCGATTTCGGCGGCCTCGACGAATTCGATCCGCCACGCCAGCGCGCGTTCGACGATCAGCGGATACAGCGCCTCGCGCCTGGCTTCGGTGAGTTTCTTGGAGTCGTCGAGACCCTCGATCGGACGTCGCGGATCGAGGATGACCGCCGCCACCGTCACCGGGCCTGCCAGCGGGCCGCGGCCCGCTTCGTCCACGCCCGCGATACGCAGCGGCCGCGTGCGCGCGATGGCGGCGAGCCGGCCTCCAGCCAGTGCATCCTCGAACAGGCCGCCGGCAGTGTCGACGGCCGGCGTACGGCGCCTGCTCATGCGGGCGCGATCAGCTCGGCCACCGCGTCCGCGGCGCGCGCCGAAGCGTCGCAGCGCAGTTGCCTGTGGAGATCGATAAACTGCGGCAGCAGCGCTTCCACGGTCTGCGGCTGGCCGAACCAGCGCAGGCAGGCCGCAGCGAGTTTTTCGGGGATGCAGTCGTGCTGCAGCAGCTCGGGAATCAGCGGCGCGTCGGCCAGTACATTCGGCAGGCTGACGTAGCGGCTTTTGAGCATGCCGAGGCGGGTGACGATGCGATAGGTGGTCGGCGAGATGCGGTGCCCGACCACCATCGGCCGCTTGCACAGCATGCCTTCCAGCGCGGCGGTGCCGGAGGCCAGCAGCACCACGTCGCTGGCGATCATCGCCCGCTGCGCGTTGCCGTCCAGCACGCGCACGCGAGCGGCCAGTTCCGGCAGCGCCCGCAGTCGCTCGCGGATCGCGGCGTCGCACTGGGCGTTGGCCGCGGGCAGCAGGATCTGCAGCGACGGAATGCTTTGCGCGATCAACGCCGCGGCATCGAGGAACACCGGCAGCATCTTCGCGATTTCGCCCAGCCGGCTGCCCGGCAGCATGGCCAATACCGGTACACGTTCTGAGATCGCCAATGCATCGCGCGCGGCCCGGCGATCGGGTTCCAGCGGAATGGCGTCGGCCAGCGGATGACCGACGAAGCGCGCGTCCACCGCGTGTTTCGCGTAGATCGGCGGCTCCATCGGGAACAGGCACAGCACGCGGTCGGCGCTGTCGCCGATCTTCGCCGCGCGCGCCTCGCGCCACGCCCACACCGATGGGCTGACATAGTGCACGGTGCGGATACTGCGGCGCTTGAGCCATTGCTCCACGCCGAGATTGAAATCGGGCGCATCGATGCCGATGAACACATCGGGCTTCCACGCGAGCAGGCGCTTGCGCAGGCGGCGGCGCAGGCGCAGCAGCCGCGGCAGGTGCGCGAGCACTTCGGCCAAGCCCATCACCGCGAGTTCCTGGCTGTCGTGCCACGCGTCGAGACCGGCGGCGCGCATCCCCGGCCCGCCGATGCCGGCGAATTCTGCGTCGGGGAAGCGCAGACGCAATTCAGCGATCAGGCCCGCGCCGAGCTGGTCGCCGGAGGCTTCACCCGCGACGAGTGCGATCCGCACGGCTAGGGCCTGTTAACGCGATTGGGATAGGTCACGTTGCTTGCCTCTGGCCGCCAGGTGGTTGTGCGTAGCGCCGCGACAGGCTGGCCGCCTGTTTAATCCGCGCGCGGCCGCATGGCGGCCAGAGGCAGGCAACCCAAAGGGCCGCGATTGAGTGCGCGCGGTACTGCGTCATCACTCGGGCATGTATCGACATACATTTCCTCATTCTTCCTTGTCCCGCGCGCACTCAATTGCGGCGTGACCTATCCCAATCGAGTCAACAGGCCCTAGCGCAACAGCGGACGTTCGCCGCGTTCGATGAAATCGAGGAAGGCGCGCACGTCGGCGCTGCCTTCTGCCAGCGTGGCCAGCTGTTGTTTGGCATCGGCGAGGTTCACGCCGGACATGTACAGCGCGCGGTAGGCGCGCTTGATCGCGGCCACGCGCTCGGGCTCGAAACCCCGGCGTTTCAGACCTTCGCTGTTGATGCCGCGCGGCCGGCCGTAGTCTTCCTGCGCGATCATCAGATACGGCGGCACGTCGCCGTTGACGAACGCGCCCATGCCGATGAAGGCGTGCGCGCCGATCCGGCAGAACTGGTGCACGCCGGCGAAACCGCTGAGAATCACGTGGTCGCCGACTTCGACATGACCGGCGAGCGTGGCGTTGTTCGAAAACACGCAGTGGTCGCCCACTGTGCAGTCGTGGGCGATGTGAGTGTAGGCGAGAAACCAGTTGTGGCTGCCGATCCGGGTGACGCCGCCGCCGCTGCCGGTGCCGCGGTTGATGCTGACGAATTCGCGGATGGTGTTGCCGTCGCCGATCGCCAGTTCGGTGCGCTCGCCGGCGAACTTCTTGTCCTGCGGATCGCCGCCGATCGCGGCGTGTCCGTGGATATGGTTGTCGCGGCCGATGCGGGTCGGGCCGTGGATGCTGCAATGCGGGCCGATGCGGGTGCCGTCGCCGATTTCGACGCCCGGGCCGACCGAGGTGAACGGTCCGATCTCGACCCCCTCGCCGATGATCGCATCGGGATCGACATGCGCCATCGGGTGGATCGTCGTTCTCTTCATGTCAATTCTGGGCTTCTGCGCAGAGGAATTCGGCGCGCGCCGCTTCCTTGCCGTCGACCCGGGCGATGCCGTCGTACATCGCCATGTTGCGGATGCGGCGCTTGAGCGTGATGTCCAGTTCCAGACGGTGACCGTTGTCCTGGATCCGGGCCATGGTGGCCTTGATCCGGGGGCGGAACGAGAGGGGCAATCCGAGGCAGCACTCATGCTTGGGTTTGCACGCGAGCTGAAAGAAGTGTTGCTACGGACCGGAGTATTCAAAGTTATCCTGACCCGCGATGAAGATGTTTTTGTTCCGCTTGAAGCCCGCATGTCCATGGCCAGGGCTGCAGGTGCGGATGTTTTTCTGTCACTCCACGCCGATGCACTGTCCGAAGGTGAAGCGGTGGGTGCCGCCATCTATACATTATCACAAGAGGCCAGTGAAAAGGCAGGCGCGGCTCTGGCAGAGCGCCATAACCGGGACGATCTTTTGGCTGGAGTGGATTTGACCGGA
>JAYUUH010000360.1:0-11514 GCA_043754745.1 Lysobacter sp. | reverse complement strand
GTCGAGCGCCTGGTAGCGGGTCAGATCGACATTGATCGGGGTGATCGAAATGCAGCCGCGGCGCACCGCATCGAAATCGGTGCCCGGGCCGGCATCCTGTTCGGCGCCGGCGGCGCCAATCCACCACCACTGGCGGCCGCGCGGATCTTCCTGCGGCGTGCACGCTTCGGCGCGGTGACGGTTGCCCAGGCGGGTGACCTCGAAACCGGCGATCTCGCGCCACGGCAGATCGGGCACGTTGACGTTGAGGATGGTATCCGCGGGCAGCGGGTCGGCGCGCAGGCGCGAGACGATCTCGACCGCGGCGCGCGCGGCGGTCTCGTAATGGCGGCCCTTGTGGTCGGCGGTGACCAGCGACATCGCGACCGCGGGCAGGCCGAGGAAACGGCCTTCCATCGCCGCGGCGACGGTGCCGGAATAAATCACGTCGTCGCCGAGGTTCGCGGTGTTGTTGATGCCGGAGACGACGATGTCGGGCTCCTGCTCCAGCATGCCGGTGATGGCGACGTGGACGCAGTCGGTGGGCGTGCCGTGAACGCGCCAGGTGGTGTCGTCCTGACGCACTACCCGGATCGGCATGTCGAGCGTCAGCGAATTGCTGGCCCCGGAACGGTCGCGGTCGGGGGCGACCACCAGCACTTCGTGCCCGGCCTCGCGCAGACCCGCGGCGAGGACGCGGATGCCGGGGGCGTCGACGCCGTCGTCGTTGCTGACCAGGATGCGCATGGGTTCGGGGATTCGCCTTGTCGCGATAGAAGTCTGCGCCATGATACCGGAACCCTCTGTCCGATCCGCGGCAGCGCCCCCCGTCGCACGTCCCTGCTAACCTCGACCGCGATGAGCGCCCGCAACGACAGCCCCGACGATATCGAAGACAACGCCGACGATGCGGCGCTGTTCCGCGCGGCCATCGGTCCCGTGCGCGAACTGCCGGCGGCGCCGATCGCGCCGCAGAAACCGCGGCCCAGGCCCCAGGCGCGCATGCGCGACCGCGACGAGGCCGATGCGCGCAGCGAATTCCAGCGCGCATTGGACGCAGCGCCGTTGCTGGCCGGTGACGTGTCGAGCTATCGCCGCGACAACGTGCCCAAGGGCGTGCTGCAACGACTGGCGCGCGGCGAATACGCGGCCCAAGACGAACTGGATCTGCACCACGTCACCGCCGCCACCGCCGAAGCGATGCTGCGCCGGTTCATGAAGGAATCGTTCGACACCGGCATGGGCTGCGTGCGGGTGATCCACGGCAAGGGCCTGAATTCCCCGGACGGCGTGCCGACGATCAAGAACCTGGTCGATCGCGTGCTGCGTCAGCGCAGCGACGTGCTGGCCTTCCACTCGGCGCCGCCCGCGCAGGGCGGCACCGGAGCGGTGCTGGTGCTGGTGGGAAAACCGCGGCCCGCGCAAATCTGAAGCGATGCCGCGGGATCGGCCTCTGCAGGGAGCGCCGACTTCGCGATTACTGCTGATCGACGCGGCGCTTCACCGGCTTGTTGACCCAACGCACGGTTACGCCGCGGCGGCGCGCGACGCTCTGGACGTAGGCCACGTACTCGGCGTTTTCCTCGATCCGTGGGTCGTAGGTGGAGCCCGGCGCCGCCGGCTTGGCGCCCGGGACGTAGGCGGATCCGTCCGTGGTGCGACAGCCCGGGAGCGACAGGAGCGGACACAGTTTGACGTTCATGGAAACTTCCTGGACGACAGCGACGCGCCCGGTGGCTCTGGAGTGAATCTTGCCGGGCGCTCCATCGGCTTATACGCCTGCGCCGGGAGGCCAGCTTTACACACGATGGTTTTCCGACAATCGGTCTTTTCAGTGCCCGGCCGCCGTGCCCGCGATCGTCCCCAGTTCGGCCAGCACCGTGGTGGCGTAACAGCCGGCTGGCAGCGCAAAGCGCAGGCGCAGCACGCCCGGCTCGGGCCACTCGAAATCGAGGCCGTCCGGCCGCAGGCGCAGCGCCCGTCGCTCCTGATCCATGCCGGCGCGTTCCAGCCCGTCGCGCAGGGCCCGAAGGTACTCGTCGTCGAGCGCCGCAAGCTCCAGCGCCCGCGCCTCAGACTGCGTGCGCAGCTCGCCCCGGCCCCACAGCGGACCGCTGGGATGGATGTCGAATCGCGTCAGGCGTTTGGCCAGCGCATCGTTCCACGGCTCCGGCCCGAATACGCTGCGGCTGCCGTCGAGCATCCACGCTTCGCCGTCCAGCGCGGTGTCCCAACACTCGGCATCGACCCGCGCAGCGAGCACGCGGTTGAACAGTTCGGAGCGCGCCGCCGACAGCAGGTAGCCGCGCTCCTCGCGCGCCACGCGACGGCCGGCGAACATCGACAGCGCCTTCGATACATTGTCGCCGCCGCGCCCGAAACGCTGTTCGCCGAAATGATTGGGCACGCCGCGTCCGGCGATGACGCGCAAACGGGCTTCGATCGCAGCGACATCGCCTGCGACCTCGCGCAGCGTCAGCGCGAAACGATTGCCCGCGAGCGCCCCACGCGGCAGTTTGCGCGAATGCCAGGCATATTCGAGTACGTGAAGATCCTCCGACTGCAGCGCATCGATGTCGGGCGCGATCTTCTTCGGGATCCAGACGCTGAAGCGCTGCCGCGTCAGCGCATGGCGATCCTTGAGCCCTGCATAACCGATCGCGGATTCGGCGACGCCCGCCCAGGCCGCGATGCGCTTGGCCGCGAACGCGGTGTTCATGCCCCGCTTCTCGACGGTCAGCAGCAGGTGTTCGCCCGCGCCGCTGGCCGCGAACGCATCGATCTCGTCGACGGCGAAATCTTCCGGCACGCTGCGGATGCGCGCGCTCAGCACCGCGTCGCCGTGCGCGCGCGGCGGCAACGCTTCGTTCATGCCCCGACCGCGTTCATGGCCTGAGCGTACTCATGTTCTGACCAGCAGGCAGGCCGCCTGCGCGGCGATGCCTTCGCCGCGCCCGGTGAATCCAAGGGTTTCGGTGGTGGTGGCCTTGACGCTGACTGCGTCGATGTCGACACCCAGGTCCAGCGCGATGACGCGACGCATGGCCTCCGCATGGGGACCGACCCTGGGCCGTTCGCAGATCACGGTGACGTCGACATTGCCGGCCTTCCAGCCGCGATCGCGGACCAGATGGTCGCAATGGCGCAGGAACGCACGGCTGTCGGCGCCCTTCCATTGCGGATCGGACGGCGGGAAATGCCGGCCGAGATCGCCGAGCGCCAGCGCGCCGAGCAGCGCATCGCAGAGCGCATGCAGCACCACGTCGCCATCGCTGTGGGCGACGATGCCGCGGTCGTGCGCGATGCGCACGCCGCCGAGCACGACGTGGTCGCCTTCGCCGAAGGCATGGACGTCGAAACCCTGGCCGATCCTGATCGATACGCTCATCGGGATGCTGTCGCTGCGGATGCGTTCATGCCGAAGCGCTCATTTTCCGAGGATCGCGCGTTCGATACGCGCAGTGTCGGTGTGTTGCATCAGCTCGGATACGCCGGCCATCACGCTCGGATCCTGCAACAGCGCGCCCATGGCGGTCTCGCCGAGTCGTTCGAAGCTCTTGCCGACCGCATCCGTCCCCGACTTGCGCACCGCTGCGCGGAGCTGCACCGCGCATCTGTCGGCCATCAGCGTCTCGAATACCGCACCCGCGTCGCGGACGATTTTCTGGTCCTGTGCGGCGTCGATATCGGACAGCGGCTTCACGTCGGGATGACGCGCCAGCATCGCGAAAATCCATTTCACCAGCGCCCGCTTGTCGTCGTTGGAGACGGCGTTCACGAGGCAGTCGCCCAGCGCCTGCTGGGCCTGCGCGCCCGTCTCGACGGTCTCGGGCGGTGCGGGCGCGGAAGGCGGCTGCGATGCGGCGGATATCTGGCCCGCCGCGGCGAGCAGACAAACGCCGAAAACGACGGTCTTGATCGAAGTGCGTGTCATGTCGCCCTCAGCATGCGGCGCGACTGCGCCAGAATGAATTCGAACCGCGCCAGATCCGCCGGCGTGGTGATCTTGAAGTTGTCTTCACTACCCTCGACCAGCAACGGACGCAGACCCTGCCGCTCCATCGCCATCGATTCGTCGGTGATCGCGATGCCCGCGTCGCGCGCGGCGGCGAGCGCGCGGCTCAGCTGCATGCGCCGGAACAGCTGCGGCGTGAACGCGCGCCACAGGCGTTCGCGGGATTCCGTGCGGTCGATGCCGCCCTCGTCGCCGGCGCGCTTGAGCGTGTCGCGCACCGGCGCGGCGAGGATCGCGCCGACCGGGTCGGCCAGACCGACTTCAAGCAGGCGATCCAGATCGTTGTGGGAAAGGTTGGGACGCGCGGCGTCGTGGACGAGCACGAATTCATCGGCGCGCACCGATTCGGGCAGCGCGTCGAGACCCGCCAGCACCGAGTCCGCGCGCTCGGCGCCGCCGGTGCATGTCATCAGCGGCTTGCCCTCGATCGAGACCGCGGCGTGCGCAAAGAAATCTGCCCAGCGATAGTCGTCCCCGGCCAGCACCACCATCACGCCTATGACCGAAGGATGCGCCAGCAGCGCATCGAGAGTGTGGGCGATCAACGGCCGGCCCTCGACATCCAAATACTGTTTCGGAAGCTCGGCGCCGAAGCGCGTGCCACGCCCGGCGGCCGGCACTACCGCCCAGAGCCTGCCGCGAACCTGATCCGGGGTCATGGCGCGTCGCCTTCGTCCAAGGGGGCATCGATCGGCAGCGCATCGATGGGCGCGGGCGGTTCGACCACGCGATAGAACGTTTCGCCGGGTTTGATCATCCCCAGCTCGCTGCGCGCGCGTTCCTCGGCGGCGGCTTCGCCCGATTTCAGGTTTTCGACTTCCGCGGCCAATTGCTCGTTGCGCTGGCGCAGGCCGCGGTTCTCCACGACCTGACGATCCACCTTGTCCTGCAGCCCGCCGGCTGCTGCGGCACCGCCTTCGCCGAACCACAGTCTGTACTGCAACCACAGCAGCAGCACGAGCAGCAGCAGTGCCAGCAATCGCAGCGTCCGCGTCGCGTCGGTCATCGAGGCTGTATCAATCCCGGCCGATCGACACGAACGCGGCGCGACCGGCGTACTTCGCCGCGGCGCCGAGCTGCTGTTCGATGCGCAGCAACTGGTTGTATTTCGCGACGCGGTCGCTGCGGCACAGCGAGCCGGTCTTGATCTGGGTCGCGGTGGTCGCGACCGCGATGTCGGCGATGGTGGTGTCTTCGGTTTCGCCCGAGCGGTGCGAGACGATCGACGCATAGTTCGCGGCGTGCGCCATCGCGATCGCTTCCAGCGTTTCGGTCAATGTGCCGATCTGGTTGACCTTGATCAGGATCGCGTTGGCCACGCCCTTGTCGATGCCTTCGCGGAAGATCTTCGGGTTGGTGACGAACAGATCGTCGCCGACCAGTTGCACCTTGCCGGCAAGACGGTCGGTGAGCAGCTTCCAGCCGGCCCAGTCGTGCTCGGCCATGCCGTCCTCGATGGTGACGATCGGATATTCGCGCGCCCAGTCGGCGAGGAAATCCACGAACTGCTCGCTGGTCAGGCGCTTGCCTTCGCCGGTGAGATTGTATTTGCCGTTCTCGAAGAATTCGCTGGAGGCCACGTCGAGGCCCAGCAACACGTCTTCGCCGGCCTTGTAGCCGGCCTTGCCGATGGCTTCGATGATCGTGTCCAGCGCTTCGGAATTGCTGCGCAGGTCCGGCGCGAAGCCGCCCTCGTCGCCGACCGATGTGCTGAGGCCGCGGCCTTTCAGCACCGACTTCAGCGCGTGGAAGATTTCGGTGCCACAGCGCAGCGCTTCGGAGAATGAATCGAAGCCCACCGGCAGCACCATGAATTCCTGCAGATCGACGTTGTTGTCCGCATGCGCGCCGCCGTTGATGATGTTCATCATCGGCACCGGCAATGTCACGTCGCGACCGTCGGCGAGGTATTCACACAGCGCCTGCTTGCGCGACGCGGCGACCGCGTGCGCGGCGGCCATCGACACGCCCAGCAGCGCGTTCGCGCCGAGCCGGCCCTTGTTCTCGGTCCCGTCGAGATCGATCAGCCGCTTGTCGAGGCCGGCCTGATCGGCGGCGTCGAAACCGGTCAGCGTCTGCGCGATGGCGCCATTGACGTTGCCGACAGCCTTCAGCACGCCCTTGCCGAGATAGCGGGTCCTGTCGCCATCGCGCAGTTCGACGGCTTCCTTGGTGCCGGTGGAGGCACCCGACGGCACCATCGCACGGCCGAAACTGCCGTCGGCGAGCGTGACTTCGGCTTCCAGCGTCGGATTGCCGCGGCTGTCGAGGATTTCGCGGGCGTGGATCTTCGTGATCGTGGTCATGTCTGTGTGGGCTTCGATGTCAAAGGGAGGATTCGAGAAAACCGTTGCGCTTGGTCACTTCATCCAGCGCCCGCAGCGTTTCCAGCAGCGCGCGCATCTTGCCGAGCGGCCATGCGTTCGGGCCGTCGGACAGCGCCTTGCTCGGGTCGGGATGGGTTTCCATGAACAGGCCGCCGATGCCGACGGCTACCGCAGCGCGCGCCAGCACCGGCACGAATTCGCGCTGGCCGCCGCTGCTGTCGCCCTGCCCGCCCGGCAGTTGCACAGAATGGGTGGCGTCGAACACCACCGGGCAGCCGGTGTCGCGCATCACCGAAAGGCTGCGCATGTCGCTGACCAGATTGTTGTAGCCGAAGCTGGCGCCGCGCTCGCAGACCATGATGTCGTGGTTGCCGGTGGACTTCGCCTTCTCGACAACGGGCTTCATGTCCCACGGCGACAGGAACTGGCCCTTCTTGATGTTGACCGGCTTGCCGGCGGCGCAGACCTTCTTGATGAAATCGGTCTGGCGCACCAGGAACGCGGGCGTCTGCAGCACGTCGACCACACTCGCCACTTCGTCTATCGGCGTGTATTCGTGGACGTCGGTGAGCACCGGCACGCCGATCTGGCGCTTCACTTCCGCCAGCACGCGCAGCCCTTCCTCCATGCCGGGGCCACGGAAGCTGGTGCCCGACGTACGGTTGGCCTTGTCGAAGCTCGATTTGAAGATGAATGGGATGCCGAGCGCCGAAGTGATTTCCTTGAGCTGGCCGGCGACATCGAGCTGCAACTGCTCGGACTCGATGACGCAGGGACCGGCGATCAAAAAGAACGGTTGGTCGAGGCCAACGTCGAAGCCACAGAGTTTCATCGCACGACTCCCGCAGGAGGGGCTTCAGCCCCGATGCTTTTCTCGGAAGGGATCGGGGCTGAAGCCCCTCCTACAGGATTGGTTTTGTGCTCGCGCGCGGCACGGATGAAACCGATGAAGAGCGGATGCCCGTGACGCGGCGTGGACAGGAATTCCGGATGTGCCTGGCAAGCCAGGAACCAGGGGTGCATCGTCTGCGGAAGTTCGATCATCTCGACCAGCAGATCGTCCATCGATTTCGCGGCGACCACCAGTCCGGCGCCTTCCATCTGCGTGCGGTAACGGTTGTTGAATTCGTAGCGATGGCGGTGGCGCTCGCCGACCACGTCCTTGCCGTACATGCGGTGCGCGAGCGTGCCGGGCTTCACGCGCTGTTCCTGCAGGCCCAGGCGCATGGTGCCGCCGAGGTCGCTCTTTTCGCTGCGACGTTCGACCTCACCGGTAGCGGTGCGCCACTCGGTGATCAGACCGATCACCGGATGCCTGCTCTGGCGATCGTTCTCGGTGCTGTTGGCGTCGGCCAGGTCGAGGACATTGCGGGCGAAATCCACCACCGCGGCCTGCATGCCGTAGCAGATGCCGAAATACGGCACGCCCTGCTCGCGCGCGTACTGCGCGGTCAACACCTTGCCCTCGAAACCGCGATCGCCGAATCCGCCCGGCACCAGGATGCCGTCGACGCCGGCCAGGGTGGCCGCGGCGCCGTCGCGCTCGATGTCCTCGGATTCCAGCCATTTCAGCGCGACCTTGCTGCGCTGGCGCAGGCCGCCGTGTTTCAGCGCTTCGGCCACGGACTTGTAGGCGTCTTGGTGGTCGACGTATTTGCCGACGACGGCGATCGTGACCGTATCGATCGGATGCTCGGTCGCATCCACCACCGCCAGCCACTCCGACAGATCCGCGCCGGCCGAGGCCTTGTGCTGCAGATGCAGGTGTTCGACCACGATCTGGTCCAGTTCCTGCGTGTGCAGCCACATCGGGATCTTGTAGATGTTGTCCAGATCGACCGCGGAAATCACCGAGCGCTCCGGCACGTTGGTGAACAGCGCGATCTTGCGGCGCTCGCCGTCCGGCAGCGGTTGTTCGCTGCGGCACAGCAGCACGTCCGGCTGGATGCCGATGGAGCGCAATTCCTTCACCGAATGCTGGGTCGGCTTGGTCTTCAGTTCGCCGGCGGCGGCGATGTACGGCACCAGGGTGAGATGCATGAACATCGCCTTGTCCGCGCCGCGCTCGGTGCGGATCTGGCGGATGGCTTCGAGGAACGGCAGCGATTCGATGTCGCCGACGGTACCGCCGATCTCGACCAGCGCCACATCGAAGCCTTCGGTTGCGGCATCGATGCAGCGCTTGATCTCGTCGGTGATGTGCGGGATCACCTGCACGGTAGCGCCCAGATAGTCGCCGCGACGTTCTTTGCGGATCACCGCCTCGTAGATCTTGCCGGTGGTGATGGAGTTCTTGCCGGACAGGCGGGTGTTGACGTAACGCTCGTAGTGACCGAGATCGAGATCGGTCTCGGCGCCGTCGTCGGTGACATAAACCTCGCCGTGCTGGAACGGGCTCATGGTGCCCGGATCGACGTTGATGTAGGGGTCGAGCTTCATCATCGTCACCCGCAGGCCGCGGGCTTCGAGAATGGCGGCGAGGGAGGCAGCGGCAATGCCTTTGCCGAGCGACGACACCACGCCGCCGGTAACGAAGACGAGGGGAGTCGCGGAGCTGGGGGGGTTCATGTCGGCAGCGAGTCGCTGGAAAGCGATAGTCTACCGGGATGCGGCCGCCGAGGCGACCCGCCGCACGCAAGAATCTGATTTTCCTGGAAAAAACAACGCCCCGGCAAGACCGGGGCGTCGATGGCTGCGAAACCGTGGACGCGGCGGCGTCAGGATCCGCCAGCTTCAGGAACCGGCTTCAGATGTCTTCCTCTTCCTCGAGCTCGCGATCCGAGCCCTTGTCGTCCTTCGACTTGTCGCGCTTGGCCTTGCGGGCCTCGGCCGCTTCGGCCTGGCGACGCTGCTCGGCTTCGGCCTTGACTGCCTCAGCCTTGATTTTTTCTGCCTTGGCTTTCTCGGCGTCCTGGGTGGACTGCTGGGTGGTGTCCGACTGCCTACCGGTTACGTTCTGCGCGAACACGGCGCTTGCCGCGAGTGCCAGTCCGACCACGGCGAACACGCCGAGCAGGGAACGGGAGCGGAACATGCTGGTGGTATTGGTCTTGCGGATCATGGTGTCTGCTGCCCGCGGCGCCACCGGGAGGGGTGGGCTTCGGTACGGACGGCAGCACCTTAGCGCCCGGCGGCACACTGCGTGATGAACACCTGCCCGCCGCGAGCAGCGCCTGAACGGCTTGACCCTGTCACGCCGGACCGCCAAGCTCGCCGGCCTCGGCGTCGCCAACCCGGCGCACGCCCGTCCGGACCCACGCCCAACGCCCATGAGCAGTCGCTACAACGCCGCAGATATCGAAGTCCTCTCCGGCCTGGACCCGGTCAAACGCCGGCCGGGCATGTACACCGACACCACCCGCCCCAACCATCTGGCGCAGGAAGTGATCGACAACGCGGTCGACGAGGCCCTCGCTGGCCACGCCTGCGGCATCGATGTGGTGCTGCATACCGACGGCAGTTGCGAAGTCTCCGACGACGGCCGCGGGATGCCGGTGGACATCCATCCGGAAGAGAAGATTTCCGGCGTCGAACTGATCCTCACCCGCCTGCACGCGGGCGGCAAGTTCAGCAACAAGAACTACACCTTCAGCGGCGGCCTGCACGGCGTCGGTGTCAGCGTGGTGAACGCGCTGTCGAAGCAGGTCGAACTGTTCATCAAACGCGACGGCAACGAATATCGCATGGCGTTCCGCGACGGCGACCGCGCGTCGGACCTCGACATCGTCGGCAGCGTCGGCAAGAAGAACACCGGCACGCGCTTGCGGTTCTGGCCGGACCCGAAATATTTCGATACGCCGAAATTCAATCTGCGCCACCTGCGCCATGTGCTGCGCGCCAAGGCAGTGCTCTGCCCCGGCCTGACGGTGAGCCTGCTCGACGCGGCGACCGGCGAAAAAGACCAGTGGCATTACGAGGACGGGCTTCGCGCATATTTGAAGAGTGAACTTCTGAAAAGCGAGCTCGGCGCGAGCGAATGCCTGCCTCCGGACCTGTTCGTCGGCCAGTTCAAGAAGGATTCCGAGATCGTCGACTGGGCGGCCGCGTGGGTGCCGGACGGCGACCTGGTGCAGGAGAGCTACGTCAATCTGATTCCGACCGCGCAGCACGGTACCCACGTCAATGGGCTGCGCACCGGCTTCACCGATGCCTTGCGCGAATTCTGCGATTTCCGCAACCTGCTGCCGCGCGGCGTGAAACTTGCGCCGGAAGACGTGTGGGATCGCGTCGCCTTCGTGCTCAGCGTGAAGATGACCGACCCGCAGTTCAGCGGCCAGACCAAGGAGCGGCTGTCGTCGCGCCAGGCCGCCGCGTTCGTCGAAGGCGCCGCGCACGATGCGTTCTCGCTCTGGCTCAACCAGCACACCGAACTGGGCGAGCGGATCGCGCAGCTCGCGATCGAACGCGCCGCCGCGCGCCTGAAGACCGAAAAGCAGATCGTCCGCAAGAAAGTCACGCAGGGGCCGGCGCTGCCCGGCAAGCTCGCCGACTGCATCAGCCAGGATCTCTCGCGCACCGAATTGTTCCTGGTCGAAGGCGACTCGGCCGGCGGCTCGGCCAGGCAGGCTCGCGACAAGGATTTCCAAGCCATTCTTCCCCTGCGCGGCAAGATCCTCAATACGTGGGAAGTCGCGTCCGGCAGCGTGCTGGCGTCGCAGGAAGTGCACGACCTCGCGGTTGCGATCGGCTGCGACCCGGGAAAGGACGACATCAGCGGCCTGCGCTACGGCAAGGTGGTGATCCTCGCCGACGCCGACTCCGACGGCCTGCACATCGCGACCCTGCTGTCGGCGCTGTTCCTGAAGCACTTTCCCGCACTGGTCGTTGCCGGCAACATCTTCGTGGCGATGCCGCCGCTGTTCCGCGTCGACGTGGGCAAGCAGGTGTTCTACGCGCTGGACGAGGAAGAAAAACGCCTGTTGCTGGAGAAGATCGAGCGCGAAAAGGCCGCGAATACCAAAGGCTTCGGCGGCGCGATCAACGTCACCCGCTTCAAGGGCCTGGGCGAGATGAATCCGGAGCAGTTGCGCGAATCGGCGATCCATCCCGACACCCGTCGATTGGTGCAGCTCACCGTCGACGGCGGCACCGAAACGCATGCGCTGATGGACATGCTGCTGGCGAAGAAGCGGGCGGGTGATCGCAAGACATGGTTGGAAACAAAAGGCGATCTGGCGACATTGGAAGTCTGAC
>JAYUUH010000359.1:0-3793 GCA_043754745.1 Lysobacter sp. | reverse complement strand
CTTGAGCACCACGGTGCCGACGCCTTCGCCGGGGACGAAGCCGTCCGCGCTGTTGTCGAAAGTCTTGCACTGGCCGTCGTGCGCCAGCATGCCCGCGCGGCACATGCCCTGATAGGATTCGGGAATCAGGTACAGGCTCACGCCGCCGGCGAGGCCCATGTCGATTTCGTGGTTCAGCAGCGCCTGGCAGGCGAGATGGATCGCTACCAGCGAGGACGAGCACGCGGTGTCGATGGGGATCGCCGGTCCCTTCAGATTCAGGTGATAGGCGATGCGCGCCGCGCCGATCGCGAAACTGTTGCTGGTCGTCTCGATGTTCTGCGGATTGCCCTTCGTCAGCAGGAACGAATACTCGCTGCTCATGATGCCCATGTAGACGCCGCACTTGCGCTCGCTCAGCGCGGCGCTGGAATAACCGGCGTCCTGGAAAGCGCGATAGCTTTCCTGCATGAACAGGCGATGCTGCGGGTCCATGACCTCGGCTTCGGACGGCGAGATCTGGAAGAACATCGGGTCGAAATGCTCGGCGCCGTCGAGCATGCCGAGCCATTTGCAGTACACCTTGCCCGGCTTGCCGGGCGTCGGGTCGTAATACGCATCCACGTCCCAGCGTTCCGGCGGGATTTCGCGGATCGAGTTCCGGCCCTCGGCAAGGTTGCGCCAGAGCTGGTCGAGATCGTCCGCGCCGGGATAGCGTCCGGACATGCCGACGATGGCGATCTTCTCGTCGTTGCGCTGCGCTCCGGCCGCAGGCCGCGCTTCGGGCAGCGTCCGCACGGCGCGCGAACGGCGCTGCAGCACAATGCTGTCGCCGGCGGGCATCCGCATCGCCGGGCGCGGCGCGGACGACGCGGCGGCTGCAAACGATGGAGCTGCGGCCGGCGTCGGCGTTTCCCGCTGCGCGGTGGGCATCGGCGCGGATGCGGATTCGGCACGGACGGATGCCTCAAGCGAGGGCGCGACCGGCTGCGGACGCGATGCGAGTTCGCCCTGAAGGAAACGGGCCAGCGCCTGGATGTTCGAATAGTCGTAGACCCTGGTCGCTGAGATCTCCAGACCGGAGGCCTTGTTGATCATCTTCACCCATTCCACGCCGACGATGGAGTCCAGCCCCAGATCGACGAACGAACGGTCGTCGTCGATCGCGGCTTCGTCGAGGTACAGCGCCTGCGCGAGGCTCGTGCGCAGCGAGCGTTTGAGCGCATCGTGATCGACGCCGACGACGGCCTGCGCGACGGGCGCAGGCGGCGGAGCGGCTGGTGCATGCACAACGACAGCCTGCTCAACAACAGCCTGCGCATCGGATGCCGGCGACGCCTGCACCACGCTTGCCGGGCGCGCGACGGACTGCACAGGTGTCGCGGGCGCGGTAGACACCGCCGACAACTGACTTTCGACGAACGCGCCCAGCGCCGTGAGATTGCTGTAGTCGTAGACGCGGGTCGCGCCGATCTCCAGGCCCAGGCCCTTGTTGATGTTCTTGACCCATTCCACGCCGACGATCGAATCCAGACCCAGATCGACGAAAGGACGGTCGTCGTCGATATTCGCCTCGTCGAGATACAGCGCCTGCGCCAGCGAACGCTTGAGGAAGCCGCGGACGTCCTGCGCGGGCGATGTGGTGTTGTGCGAAGCGGCGTTCTGCGATGCGGTGTTCGGCGATACATTGATCGACGAGACAGCGTTCGCCTGGGCGATCGTCCGGTTCGTCGCCAGCGCCGCGGGCAGCGCCGCAATGGCTGTCGTCGCATCTAGCGTCGGCAGGCGCGAAGCATTCGGTTTCGGCAGCGGAACGCCGACGATCGCAGGCACCGCGGCCGGTTCGGGCAGCGCGATGCCGGCGGGTTTACCGTGCACGGGCGCGGCGGCGAATGCGGCCAGTACGGTCTGCGGATCGATCTGCAGATCGAACTGCGCACCAGCGACCTGCGTCGGCAGCAGTCGGCCGCGGCCCTGCGCGTGCACGTATTCTTCTTCGGCTTCGCCGCTGAAGATGTCGAAGTCGATATCGTCGTGTTCGCTCGAGGGATACAGCGCGATGTGCAGCGCGGTCGCACCGTCGACCACGAAGGGCGACGCGAAGCGCACTTCGCTCAGTTCGACCGACGCGGCGGTTGGCGACGCGCGCTTGGCGCAGGCGACGGCCGCGCGCGCCATGTCCAGAAGCACCGACGACGGCAGCTGCGCGCCGGCGCCGTCGGAATGACCGACGACGAACGGCTCGTCCGTCTGGAACAGCGACGAATAGCGCAGCTGATCGAGATCGGAAGTGTTTTCGCGCAGCAGCGGATGCAATGCGTTGCCGGCGGCCGCGCCCGCAGCGCCGGTCCTGGAAGCTGCGCTCGCAGGGATGACGTTGGAGAACAGCCCCTTGATCGGGTCGATCCAGTATCTGTCCTTCGCGAACGGATAGGTCGGCAGATGCATCCGCGGCGGCGTGTGCCTGCCGTGGAATTTGCGCCAGTCCAGATCGAACCCCTTCGTCCACAGCTCGGCCAGCTTGGCGAGCTTGCGCTGCGCGATCCATTTGTCGAGGGCTTCCTCGTAATCGGGATCCGCGGCGAACAGGCTGAGCATCTCGCGGTGCGCCTTCACGTTGCCGCGATAGGCGGCATCGGCAGCGATGCCGTCCGAAGGAATGCCGACTGCACCGGCCTCGACTGCACTGACCTCGACAACCGCGCGAAGCAGCTGCTGCAGCCGGGCCGCGGAATCGACGACGAACGCCAGTCGCTCTTCCATCGGCTCGCGCCCGACCTGCAGCGTGTACGCCAGAGCCGCGTGATCGATCCGGCGGCCTTCGTCCGCGGCGTCCTGCAGGAATACCAGCAGGTTCTGGGCCTTGCGGAGCAACTGTTCGGGGGTGCGCGCGGACAGCGGCACGAGGGTCTGCACGCCCGGCAGCGTCGAATCTGCGATATGGGCATGCGCAGCGCCGGCAGGTTCTTCGATGACGAAGTGCGCATTGGCGCCGCCGGCGCCGAACGACGACAAGCCGGCGATGCGCGGCATGCGCCTGCCATCGACCACGGGCGCGTTCCAGTCGCGCAGGACCTGGTTGACCTCGAACGGCGTGGTCGCGAAATCGATGTTGGGATTCAGCCGCTGCGAATGCAGCGACGGCGCGATCTGACGGTAGCGCATCTGCAGGATGACCTTGGTCAGCCCGGCGATGCCCGCCGCCGATTCGCAGTGACCGATGTTCGACTTCGCCGAACCGATCAGACAGAAACCGGTGTCCGCGGTGTGCTCGCGGAACGCCTTGCCGAGCGCCGCGATCTCGATCGGATCGCCCAGCTTCGTGCCGGTGCCGTGCGCTTCGATGTAGCTGATGTGGCGCGCATCGACGCCCGCATCCTTCAGCGCATCGGAGATCACCGCCGCCTGCGCCTGCGGATTCGGCACCGTGTAGCCGTTGGTCTTGCCGCCATGGTTCAGCGCGCTGCCGCGGATCACCGCATGGATCGCATCGCCGTCGCGCTCGGCGTCGGACAGACGCTTCAGCACCACCACGCCGACGCCTTCGCCCGGAATATAGCCGTCGCCGCCTTCGCCGAAACTCTGGCAATGGCCCGTGCTGGAGATGAATTGCCCCGCACTCAGCATGCTGTATTTGTCGGGATGGATGCTGAGATTGACGCCGCCGGCCAGCGCCATGTCGGTGCGGCCCAGCTTCAGGTCCTGGCACGCGAGATGGATCGCGGTCAGAGACGACGAGCACATGGTGTCGAGCGTCATGCTCGGTCCGTGCACGTTGAGCGCGTACGACACCCGGTTGGCGATGCTGGCGAGG
>JAYUUH010000358.1:0-3798 GCA_043754745.1 Lysobacter sp. | reverse complement strand
TACAACAGCGTCTTCGGCAGCGACCATACGCTGCACATGCAGACCGACGGCCATCTGGTGGTCTACAACGGCGGTGGCCAGCCGGTCTGGTACACCGGCACCAACGGCAACAATGGCGCTTTCCTCCGGGTGCAGGACGACGGCAACGTGGTGATCTACAACTACCTCGGCCAGCCGATCTGGGCGACCAATACCTCGGGCGCGTGATCGAACGCAACTGATCGGATAGTACAGATGCAGCACCCGACACCCCCGGCCATCCGGGGGTGTCTTTTTGAGGCAGCGGCGAGCGGCGGACGGGGCCGTTACACTTCGCGTTTCCTCCCGCGAACGTCCGCATGACCGACCTGCTCGCCGCTCTGTTGCTCGGCATCATCGAAGGCATCACCGAATTCCTGCCGATCTCCAGTACCGGTCATCTGCTGATCGCCGAGCGCTGGCTGGGCCATCGCAGCGACCTGTTCAACGTTGCGATCCAGGCCGGCGCGATCCTCGCGGTGGTCGCGATCTACCGGCAGCGGCTGTGGGACCTGGTCGTCGGTTTCCGCCAGAAAGAGAACTTCGATTACGCGCTCAAACTCGGCGTCGCATTCGGCGTGACCGCGGTCGGCGGACTCGTAGTCAAGAAGCTCGGCTGGGAACTGCCCGACGAGGTGCGGCCCATCGCCTGGGCGCTCATCATCGGCGGCATCTGGATGCTGCTGGCCGAACACTTCGCCGCCAAGCGCGCGGCCGCGCTCGGCGAACGCACGTCGATCAGCTGGACGGTCGCGATCCTGGTCGGCATCGCCCAGGTCGTGGCCGGCGTGTTTCCCGGCACCTCGCGCTCGGGCGCGACCATCTTCGTCGCCCTGCTCGCCGGCACCACCAGCCGCGTGGCCGCCACCGAATTCGCGTTCCTGGTCGGCATCCCGACGATGTTCGCCGCCACCGCCTACGAACTGCTGGACGTGTTCCGCGACGGCGGCGCCGTCCATGAAGACTGGACCGCGCTGGCGGTCGCGTTCGTCGCTTCGGCCGTCACCGCGTTCGTCGCGGTGAAATGGCTGCTGGTCTACATCCAGACCCATCGCTTCACCGCGTTCGCGGTGTATCGCTTCGTGCTGGGCGCAGCGCTGCTGATGATGGTTCCATACGGCGAATGAGCGCGGCCGGATGAGCACGTCGCCGCCCGACGCCGCCGCACCCCGTGGTTCGTGGCTGCGCGACATCGCGCCGTCCTCGATCGCGGCCGGTTTCGTCACCGTGCTGGTCGGGTTCACCAGCTCCGCAGTGATCGTGTTCCAGGCTGCGCAGGCGCTGGGCGCGTCGGAAGCCGAGATCGCGTCGTGGCTGTGGGCGCTGGGCATCGGCATGGGCGTCACCTGTATCGGCCTGTCGCTGCGCTGGCGCATGCCCATCGTCACCGCATGGTCCACGCCCGGCGCGGCCATGCTGATCGCCAGCAACGCCGGCGTGCCGCTGTCCGACGCCATCGGCGCGTTCGTGGTCGTTGCGCTGTTGACCGCGCTGGCCGGCTTCAGCGGCGTGTTCGAACGCGGCATGCGCCGGGTGCCGCTGTCGCTGGCCTCGGGCCTGCTCGCCGGCGTGCTGCTGCGCTTCGGCATGGACGTGTTCGTGTCGATGCGCACGCAGATGGCGATGACCCTCGCGATGTTCGTCGTCTACCTGTGCGGGCGGCGCTGGTTCCCGCGCTACGCGGTGCTGGCGACGCTGCTGCTGGGCATGGCCATCGCCGGCGCTTCGGGCCTGCTGCATCTGGGCGCTGTCGAACTGCGCATCGCGCAGCCGGTGTTCACGCTGCCGTCGCTGTCGCCGGCGGCGGTGTTCGGCATCGCGCTACCGCTGTTCGTGGTGACGATGGCCTCGCAGAACATTCCCGGCATCGCGGTGCTGCGCGCGTCCGGTTATGCGCCGCCGGTGTCTTCGACCATCGGCTGGATCGGCACGACCAATCTCCTGCTCGCGCCGTTCGGCGCCTACTCGCTGTGCATGGCGGCGATCACGGCTGCGATCTGCAGCGGCCGCGAGGCGCATCCGGAGCCGTCGAAGCGCTACGTCGCGGCGGTGTTCGCGGGCATCTTCTATCTGTTCACCGGCGTGTTCGGCGCGACCGTGGCCGCGCTGTTCGCGGCGTTCCCGAAGGAACTGGTGATGGCGGTAGCCGGACTGGCGCTGCTGGGCACCATCGGCAACAGCCTGTCCGCCGCGCTGCGCGAGGATCGCGACCGCGAAGCCGCGCTGATCACCTTCCTGGTCACCGCATCGGGCTTCAGCCTCGGCGGCATCGGCTCGGCGTTCTGGGGACTGATCGCCGGCGGCATCGCCCTGCTGCTGCGACCGTGCACGCGCTGACGCCATCGCGTCACCTGCACTGCCACTGACCGCCCTTCCAACGGGCGCCGGACCATCGGACGCATGCGGTGTATCGTTCGCAGCGTTGCTCCATCGTCCGCACGCACCCCGTCCCGCACGATCGCTCGTTCATGGAAGTTCTTTCACGGAGCCCGGCTATGACCCGTTATCAATCGTCCCTGTTGCTGTCGTCCCTGTTGCTGTCGCTGGCCCTCACCGGCTGCGCGCAATCCCCCGCCAACGCCGACCCCGCGGCCGTCGCGGCCGCACCGTCCGCACCGCCGGCACCGCCCGGACCGTCCTTACCATCTCCATCGCAGGGCACCGATCCCATGCATGCCACCCTCGGCGGTTACCACTGGCGCCTGCAGGACGCCACCGATACCCGCGGCCAGCGTATCGCCGCGCTGCTGGCGCGACCGGAACTGCCGCTGCAGTTCGATTTCGTCGACGGCCGCATCCGCGTCGCCAACGCCTGCAACGGCATCGGCGGCGAGGCGAGCATCGACGGCGATATCGTCCGCGTCGGCGCACTGCGCGCGACCAAGATGGCGTGCCTGGACGCCGCGGTGATGGCGCTGGACGCCGAAATCGGCAAACGCCTGCGGGGCGACGCGCGCATCCGACTGCTCGACAGCGACCCGCCGCAACTGGTGTGGACCGCCGCCAACGGCGATGTCCTGCGGTTCGTCGGCGTGGCCACGCCGGAAACCCGCTACGGCACCCCGGGCACCACCGTGTTCATGGAAGTCGCCGCACGCAGCAAGCCTTGCCGCGACCCGCAGATGCCGGCGCGGCGATCCTGTCTCGAAATACGCGAGGTCCGCTTCGCGGAAGGCGTGCGCGTCGGCGAACCCGGCGCATGGCAGCTGTTCCGCGGCGATATCGATGGCTACGCCCACGAGGAGGGCATCCGCACCGTGCTGCGGGTCAAGCGTTTCCCCATCGCCGACCCGCCGATGGATGCCCCCGCCGTCGGCTATGTGCTCGACACGATCGTCGAGTCCGAAATGGTCGGCCCGTGATGCCGCGCCGCTTCGCCGCGATCCCGCCCTGCCTCATCGCCACCCTGTTTCATTGCCCCGCTTCCGGAGACCCTCCATGTCCGTCCGCAACGTCATGATCGCCGCCGCAGTGCTGCTTTCCACCACCGCCTGCGCGTCCGCCAACACCGCTGGCGACAGCGCCACCGATGCCGCCGCCGATGCGTCGGCCAGCGCCACGGGCGCCGGGCGCGAACGCACCGCCAGCTTCAATCGCGACGAACTGATCAATACCGGCGGTTGGACGCTGCAGTCCGCCACCGCCGCGGGCGGCGCCAGCATCGCCGAAGTCCGCGCGCCCGGCGCGGACTTCGCGTTGACCTTCTCCGGCGGCGAAGTCGACGCCAAGGCCGACTGCAATCAACTGCGCGGCACCTACACGGTCTCCGGCAAGCGCCTG